>JBGSUK010000020.1:300000-440208 GCA_041753455.1 Anaerolineae bacterium
TTGAGAAACCAAGGCGCTGGTTCGGTAACGTGTCCGCGCTGCTTCCCCAAATCAGCATCTTCATACTAGGCTTCTTTTTGGTTTTCTACCCACGTCTGTCGGAACGATTCTGGCTGGAAAATACCGCGAACATGACCATCTATAACAGTGAGGTCAACAGCGACAACCGCCTGCGCGATCAGGTGTTGCCGAATTATCTGTATGCGCTCACCCATTCCATTAGCGATGCTCAAGACGACCATTATGTGTATGGCCCACATCTGGATGTCGTCAGTTCGTGTTTAATGCTGGTCGGCATGGGGTGGCTGATTAGTCGGGCCGGACGCAGACGTATGGCCCTGTTTAGCCTATTGGCGTTTCTATTGGCGGCATTTATCGTCGGGGCGATGGTTCCCTATCCCTACCCCGTCCACACCCGCACCTTTTTTCTGGTCGTGTTTTATGCCCTATTCGCTGGATTCGGCTTCGATTTCCTGTTCGGCGGATTGAGCCAAGCGGCATGGCAGCAATGGGCCAAGCGTGTTGTATTTGTGGGCTTATGTGCGGCGGTGGTCGCCTTGAATTTCAACCAATTTTTTGTGATGTCCAAAGAAAAATCAGCCATCACGTATGAGGCCTTGATGGTGCGCGAATATCAAGACGCCCCGGACGACCTCGAATTTTGGTATATCACCCCCGAAGGCTATAACTTTAATCTGGCGCTGGTGCTGGAAACCAACCATCTCGATCTGGCCCGTTTCCGCTTCCTGAACGATCATGACCCCGGCGTGGCCCTCCCGTACATCCAAAATTATGGACATCCGCCCTATCGCATTTTTATCAATGCCCAAGTGATTTATTTGGATGAGTGGCTGGCGAGGCTGGAATATGCATTCGGGCCGCTGACGGTTGAGCCGGTGCGCGACCCCGAACGGCGCGTTTTTTATTATCGGGTAACGCCCCAAAAACAGTAAAATGGGCCTGCCGGAGGTTTTTCCAGCAAGCCCATGTTTAGTCTTATTCGGCTAGGAGATTCGATTCGTTCGACGGATAAGGGTCGGTCTAGCGATTCCTAGTGTTTAACAGGGGGGTGAGTCGCCAAATATTGCTTAACTTCGGCTTCACGATGACGCTGCCAACGCTCGACCAGCATTCCAACGACGATGAGCAGTACCACTGGAACTCCAACGCGCAGCAGAAACAACCCGATTACGCTTAGTGTCAATAGCAATCCGTCCATCTTAGCCTCCTACCAGTTTCGATCTGGTGTAATTTCGTGTCCTGTTTTGTTCTCTTGATAATTAGGATACCAAATCAAGGGGGTGGGCTACATTCGGCAAGCACCGTATCTTTGGCATGGGGTGTTCCCCCCATAGGGGATATGGGGGATGCGTCAAACAGCTACTGTTTAGCGGAGAATCATGAAATCGGCGTGTTCGCAGGCCAAAAGCATCTCGCGGATGTCGTCATAATCCCTATCACCCACCGCCGCAAAGCGCTCCACAAAGCCCCGCAACAGGGCTGACTGAATGGATGGGTCGGCATGGGCATGAAGCAGGGCGGCTTGAATATCGGCTTTTAGGCTAGGGGCTACATGGCTGGCAACGGCAAAAGGCTGAATGGTCGACGGGCCAAAGGTGGCAATCACGCGCAGTTGCTCACGCAGATGGGGATGGTCGCGCAGTTCCACCGCCAACACCTGCGAATCAATCGCGGCGGCATCAATCTTGCCATGTGCGACCAGCGCAATCGCCCGTTGATGAAATCCGGCGGCGACCACCTGCCCAAAATAGCCGCGCGTCTCACCCATTTTGACCAATGTATAGCGCGTAATGCCATAACCGGATTGGGACAGCGGCTCATTATAGGCCCATGAGCAACCGCGCAAATCGGCAAACGTTTGATAGGGGCTGGCGTGGCGGACAATCACATCCGAAAAATAGACAGGCCGATTCTGGTAACGTTCACCTTGCAAAACGGGGGCGGCGATGGCCTCCAGCGCGGACACAGGTCGGCGTGGGGTGGTGTACAAAATATAGGGCAGGCCACAGATGAAACAGGCGTCATAATCAAACAGTTCGTCATAGGCCCGACCCACCACCAGTTCGGTTGGTAGCCCCAATTGATCGCCGAGGTAACGAACCAGCGCTTGATAGACAGGCAGCATGTTGGGGGCCAAAAATGTGACGACGCGGAAGGTCGTATTTGCCATATTTTATATCCCCCAAGCACTATCAGCCTACAGCGTATATTTATAAAACTTGTTGTCCACCCGCATTTTAGGGAAAGCCGAGGGCAATTCATCGGCGGTGACTTCGATAAAGCCGCTTTTTTCATAGAAACGATGCGCCGCCAGAAATTTATCCGTTGTGCCCAAGAAAATCACGGTGTATTGGTGGGTGCGTGCCCAATCGAACAGGGTGTGCAATAGCTGACGGGCTACCCCGCGTTCGCCGCCTCGATAATCACGGTGGACAAACATTTTCCGTAGCGCCCCCTGCCCATTGCCAATATCGAGCAGGCTGATTGTCCCCACGACCTGCTCCCCATCCAGCGCCACCCAAAAATTGCCTGCCCCTTGCTGATAATAGCCGGGGATGTTGTCCAGATCGGGCTGCTGGTCACGCGAAATCGGAATATCAAATTCGGTGTTCTGGATGGTCAAAATCACGTCAATGACCTGTTCGGTGTAGTTGGAGATGAAGGGCACAATGTTCACAGGTAGCTCCCAAAATTTGAGGTATTTCGGCAATGGGCCGATTCCAAAGCTGGATGGTTTCATTATAATGGAATTTTAGTATCCAAAAATCTCTCAAAGGGAGCCGTATGAAATCCTCTACCCCGCTTTTGGCGCAAGATGTGCCCGAAAAACTCATGCCACGTGCCCCATTAACCCGCTTAGAAGAAACCGAAATTGACTTGCGCCTGTTTGTACCCGTCATGGATGCCCCCCAATTTGAGGTCATCGAGGCGGGCAATAAGCGCGTTGAAGGCGATAATGGCGTTGAACTGAAATTGCGCGTGCGGAATTTTCAGGTCGGCCAGCATGTGTTTCCGGCGGGGTCGAGCGCCAAACAAATCCCGATGATTGGCGAGGCGGGGCATGTGGTCGAAACCGAGCCACATCTTCCCGATCATCTACCACTGCGCCTTATCCCTGCCGCTATGACCGACGATCTGGCAGCACCAGCGACCTTGCCAGCGGTTGAGGCCAATGAAGCCACCACCGTCTTCGCGCCCGATAATCGGCGGGTGTTTTGTGACACCAGCTATCCTTGGGGCACGGTTGGTCGGGTGGATACGCCAGTCGGGATTGCCAGCGGGGTCATGGTGGGGCCACGCCATTTGTTGACCGCCGCCCACGCGATTTATTGGAAACGCGATGGTTCGACCGCATGGGTGCGCTTCCGTCCGGCCTATTTTAATGGCAGCACCCCGTTTGGTGAGGCGTGGGGCGTGCAGGTCTATTACAAATATCAGGTGCATGGGCCGCTGATTGATGAAATCGAGGGGCGCTATGATTACGCGGTAGTGGTGCTGGATCGGCGCATCGGCGATTTGACGGGCTGGATGGGGTCGCGTGCCTATACCGATGAGTGGGATGGCAAGGCGTATTGGTCACACATCGGCTATCCGGGCCATACCACAGGCAGCAATCGCCCCACTCTTGAGACAGGCATTGCGCTGGACGGCATGGAATGGCAGTTGGATACCCATGAATCAATGGCGCATCGTGGCGACGTGTGGCCCAGTCAATCCGGCGGGCCGTTTTTTGGCTGGTGGGTGGGCGAAAAAGGGCCGCGTGTGGTGGCGGTGCAAAGCTCACGTAATGCCCGCGAGAACAATGCCAGCGGCGGCCTCGAAATGGTACATCTCATTCAGGAAGCCATCCACGACTACCCCTAAGCCGAGGGCCGGATTTCGACGGCACAGGTGCAGTGATGGCTGTTGGTGGCCCGAATAGACGACGGCGGCCAACACAACTGACGCAGATCGGTCAGGGGTTGTTCCATCATGCCGCCGCAATGCCAACAGGGGGCGAGCATGGTCTGCACTAAGGGCACACCAAATACATCCGCGCCTGCCACTGCCCGATCTGACCCGTTATAGGGGGTCAATCCCACTTTGCCATCGGCCTGAAACGACAATTGACCGACTGGCAGCAAGCCCGCTTTGCTCATGCCCGCGCCGGAGGGCAGATTTTCGGGAGCATAGAGTATCCAAAAACGCTCGGCCTCACGTGATTCAATATGCAAAATGGCTTGCAGCAAATGGGGATAGATGCCGCGTCCCTGAAATTCGGGTAGGGTGGCAAAATCCCACAAATAGCGATTGCCGGCTGGCAGATCAAATTGCAGCAGCAGTTCACCAATCGAGGCGGATTGGGTGGCGACCCAACCATAAGCGACGGCCTGACCTTCCCAATAACCCACATAAGGCCGATGCCCCTGCTGACGGCGATTATTGACCTCAGCAGCATCGAGACGATTGAGGCGAGCCATCACCGCATCGTCGGTCATGATAGCCGTCTTAAAATTGGTCACGGGGCGTAACAGAGGCAGAGGGTCGTTTTTCCACCACGCAGCGAGCGCCATCAAAACTATCCTTGAAGCTGCAAAGAAAATGGGCGATATTCTCTTTATTATAACGCAAGTTGTCATGACCCCTTCCGCCAAAAGACGGATTCTATGGTCGGCGACCGCACGTGATCTTTAATCGGTTTCTTAGGATACTGGGACGATTTCCCCTGTACAATAGTCGGCCCGACAAAGTGAAATTGCCGCAAAGGAGACAAAATGGAGAAGTCACCAATGATTAATTTGGTATACGCCAGTTCTGCCCATGAGCTATTGAAAGAAGGGGAACTGCTAGAAATCTTGGAAAAAGCCCGCGAGAAAAATACGCGCCTCGGCATTACCGGAATGCTGCTCTATCGCGGTGGCAACTTTTTGCAGGTGTTGGAAGGTGAAGCCGAAACAGTGCGGGAACTCTATAAGGTCATTCGGCAGGATCAGCGCCACAAAGGGGTTATGCTGATTTCTGAACGGCCCGTCACGGAACGACATTTTTCGGAATGGAAGATGGCCTTTGTGAATCTGCAATCGGTCAAACCAGAGGATGTGCCGGGGTATAGCGATTTTTTGAATATCAAATTTGAGGGGGATACCTTCGCCAACAACCCGACCTTTGCCCATCGGTTGCTGCGTATCTTTCGAGATTACATGCGCTAACGGCAATCGAATAAATGTGACATTGGTCACAACGAAAAGTTCCGATTGACATTACTCTATCTCGCTGCAATCCATACAATAAGAGATATGAGTACACGATTGGAAGATATTCAGAGCGTCACCGCCTTACGCCACCTGTCGGAAGACTGTCAACGCAGCCTCGCCGAAGTGATGGTACGCCGCACGTTTGCCCCCGGCGAAATGATTTTTATCGAAGGGGAGCAGGCGATGGGTATTTGGTTTGTCTTGACCGGGCGGGTGCGTATCCTCAAACTTTCCACCAACGGACGCAGCCAAGCCCTGTGTATCGCCCATCCCGGCAAATGTTTTGGCACGTGTCCGCTGTATTCAAGTGAAAACAACCCCGCCAGCGCCCAAGCCCTCGATGTGGTAAACCTATTGATTTTGCCAGAAGACCAGACCACCGCCTTGATGCAAGAGAATCCATGTTTGGTCAAAACACTGCTATACCTCTACAGTGAACGGCTTGGTCAATTGGCCCGTCTCAGCGAATGTCTCGCTACGTGGACAGTGGCCCATCGGTTAAACGATTGCCTGTTAAATTATGCCGTCTCGGATTCACCCTACCCCGTTGTCAACCTAACCCATGAAAAGCTGGCGGAATTGGCCGGCACGGTGCGCGAAGTGGCCTCCCGCCATCTGGAAAAATTAGCCGAACATGGCGTAGTCGAACTGCACAGCGGCTATCTCTTTCTGCTCCAGCCTAACGCATTGCAGTTTCAAGGATTTGAGGTGAAACATGGCGGTTCCAAGTGATGTACTGCGCGGCTTTTGCCCATCGCGATCACTGAGTGAGGAATCACGACGGGATGTCAACGCGGCGGCAGTCTCACTCAATTTTCGTGCTGGCGAGGTTTTCTTCCAGCAGGGTGACGATTTTAGCCCGTTGTATCTTGTGCTGACGGGTCATGTCAAAGTATTCCGCCAATCGGGAGAAAAAATCCAGATTCTAGCGGTCATGCACAGCGGCGGAACGTTTGGGGCGGAGACGTTGTTCGCCCATACCCCCTGCCCCATTACAGCCCAAGCGTTGACGGCTGGCAGCGCGATGATGATTCCCGCCGAAGCCCTGATGAGCCTGCTGGAGCGCCACCCCGATTTTATGATGGAGTTTTTGGAACTGATCTCGCAAAAGTTGCGTCAGTTTACTGGCCTCGTCCACAGCCTCGCGTTTCGAGATGTACCCACCCGCCTTGCCGAAGTGCTGTTACAGCAAGAATGGACGGAAACCTCCAGCGGCATCACCATCCCGCGTATCCTCTCCCAGCAAGATTTGGCGGCAAATGTTGGGACGGCCCGCGAAGTTATCTATCGCACCCTGAAGAAGTTTGAAAAAGACGGCCTGATTCAGATTTTGCCGCATGAATACGTGGTGCTGGATGCAGGTCGGTTGGTACAACTGGCGGATAAAGAAACCTAACACTGCGGCCCGAAAAAATGAGACTCCTTGAGAATGTGACCTGCGTCACATTTTTTATTTTTGGGTGGTGGCATCCTTAGGGCATGGTAGACATCATGCAGGAGGACATCACATCATGAACACGACACGACGCGGATTTTTGAAAGGCACAGCCGGAGCCGTTGGAGCCGCCGCGCTGATGGGATTGCAAGGCCATACCGATCAGGTGCTGGCTGCGGTTGTCGGCGACCCGAAAAAAGCCTATGCCCAACAAGGCACCTATCCCGCTAACATGATGGGAGCCGAACTGCCACCCGTCGCCAACGAAATCCACCTCGAAACGCCGCATATCATCAAAGAAATCGCCCCCGGCCTCGCCTATGAATTATGGTCATTTAATGGCACAGGCCCCGGCCCTCACCTGCATGTCAAAGAGGGTGAGGTCGTCAAATTTAGCATGACCAATCCCGACACCCACATGCAACACAGCATAGACTTCCACGCCGCGCAGGTGGCATGGGACAAGTATTATCAGGCGGTTGACCCCGGCACGACCCATGCCTTTGATTGGACACCCAACTTCCCCGGTGTGTTTATGTACCACTGTGGGACACCCCCCGTTTTGGCCCATATCGGCAACGGAATGCACGGCGCGATTGTCGTCCAACCCAAAGATGGCTGGCCCGAACCCGCCCGCGAATATGTGTTGGTTCAAAGTGAGTTCTATCTGGGTGACCCTGAAGCGGATGGGGTGCGGCGCGGCAATACCCAGAAGATGACCGCAGGCACACCGGATTTGGTGGTGTTCAACGGCTATCTGAATCAATATCAGATCAATCCATTAGTAGCCGACCCCGGCGAACTCATCCGGCTGCATATTTGCAATTGCGGGCCGACGGTGTGGAGCGCCTTCCATGTCATCGGGGCGCTGTTTGATGCCGCATATGCGGATGGCAACCCGTTAAATAAGCAAGTCGGGATGCAAACCGTCACTATTCCCCCCGGCGGCGGCTATACGGTTGAGATGCGGATACCGGAGGAGGGCTTATATCCCTTTGTAACCCACAGTTTCGCCTATACCGGACGCGGCGCATTGGGTGTGATAAAGGTCGGCAACCCCACCATGCCCGAAATGTCAGGCGGGCATTAGGATTTTGCCGCATGGATCGCTCGTTGTAGGGGAATAACTTGTGTGCGCCCATTTCTGGAATGGCACAGGCCCACCCCCTAAACCAGTGGTCGAATGTATTCAGCGCACCTCACCCCCCGGCGGCTTGTCCGATATTCAGTTCGGAAAACCGCATGAATAGGGACTTTGGGTAGAGACGCAACATGTTGCGTCCCTCCGAAGACGGTAGCTTGGGTAACTCAAATGGTCGGATTTATGCGATTGCTGCCAATATCGGACAAGCCTCCCGGCCATTTGGCGAGGGGGAGTCGAGAACGGCGTATTGAAGCCCCTCTCTAAGTGGAGAGGGGTTTGGGGTGAGGTAAACCGATTCACCCGTCGCTCGCATATTTCGGCAAATGGGGGTAGGTGTTCCTCCCGCCTACCCCCTTCGATAACATCCGCCCTAGCCAATCCATGCCTGCCATTGTTCGGGCCGGGGTTTTTGGAGCGCCTTAAGATAAAGATCCGCTTTGCCATAAAAAATCAGCACGGCCTCGCGGTAGGTGTGGAAATTGACCTCGGCGGGCGGCGTCCACCCACCCCGATCAACAGGTTTTTGCAGATCAGCTTCACTCAAGGCCGCCAACGTCGCATCAAGGTCGGCATCGAGTTGGGCAAACCACGCTTTCAATTGGGCCAGATTGGTTTCGACGGCCTTATCGGTGTGGCGGTAACTAAAATCCAGCTTAAAGGTCTTGAAGGAATTGATATAGGCGACCTGCACCTCGCCCATTTCTCGGCAAAGCGCTCCCAAAGTCAAATTATTCGGCAGGGTGTAGGGTAAATCGGCGTCGGTGAGGAGGTCGAACATCTGTGAACGTAGCGCATGGGTCATGTGCAGCACATCAGAAAAGCGGGTGACAAGACTGTTCATACGATTTCCCCTCGGTTCATATTTGACTGAGAATTACATTTTTGATTATATAGCACATTTGTTCGTATGTCATTGTGCCAAATGTCACAAATTTTGTTCAAGCCATGCCAGTTGCCGGAAAAAATAGGGCAACGCTTGTTCATATTCGTGCTGCACGCCATTGGCCTTGCTAAGCGCGACGGCATCTAGATAACTCAGCAGCGAATAAAACGTGGCCCGCTGTTGATGATACTCCGGTAAAGCGCGGATGGTTTGATAACCTTCAACGAGAGGGGCATTGCTGCCGGGGCACGTTTCGGCCCATTGGACATCCTGCTTAAAATCCCATGCCGGGTCGCCTGCGATAGCCCATTCAAAATCCAGAATCCCGGTAATCTGGCCGTCTTGCTGCAAAATATTCTCAAAGTGATAGTCCCAGTGAACAAAAGCGGCGCGGGTCACATCCCGCAGGAGGGTGTCAAATTTGTCCACGATTTTTTGCAGGCGGATACGGGCATCAATCCGCAACGCATCAACCTTGATGGCAAGGCGTAGATAATCTCCATAATACCGAAGTACATGCCCCGCCCATGTGTCATGCCCACCCGTCGCCAAATCCCATAAACTGCCATAACGCGGAAAGGTATGCCCGTGAATGATCGCCAAGATTTCCCCGGCGCGATGGGCAACCCGTTGGCGCTGCTGCTCATCCAAATCGGGCCAACTATCAATGATCGGCGTTCCGGGGAGGCGGTTCACGATGAGATAATAATAGGGGATGATGGATTTTGAGGTATCCAGTGTGACAATCGTCGGCACGGGGATGCCATCGGCCCGCAGCAGATCATAGGCGATGCGTTCACTTTCCCAACGCGACGTGCCTTCGCTATCCACCACATCAAAGCGGATGACATGCGAATCATTTACGAACAGCACCTTGTTGGCCCAGCCGCGTTTGGGTTTGGCGATTTTCTCCACCTGCCCCAAGTGATACCGATGCCAGATTTGCTGGATAGTAGCTAATGTCAAAAAATCCTCATCCATCTCTCACTCCCATCTATGGTGGTTTGCGTTAAGATTATCCCATGATTTTTTGCCCGGACGAAAATTTGCATTCTCCAAAGGACGAGTTATATTATTGTTGCAAACGCAACAGTTCGACACGCAACAAAATTGATTTTTTGCTAGAGTTTAATCCTTATGGCATTTGACGATTTTGATCTGGACAATGTGCCAAGCAATGCCCATCGGTTGTATCGCCTCATCCACGATTTATATGTGGTGCTGGATGTAGGGGATCGTGAAGTCTTGCAACCGCTGGGGTTGACTCCATCGCAATACCGCGTATTGGTATTGTTAGATGCCAATTTTGGGCAGCGCCTCATTACCCTCAGTGACCGCCTTTTGGTGGCCCGCAGTACCATCACCCGCCTCATTGACCAAATGGAAACCGCCGGATGGGTACATCGCATTGATGACCCCTCGGATCGCCGCGCTCAACACGTCGCCCTCACCTCGGTGGGACTGGCCCTGCGTAATCAAGCCTATGCTGCTCATGAACATTCCCTTGAAGATCGGATGGGTGTATTGGGCGAACACGACCAACAACACCTCATTGATTTTTTTTTGCAAATGCGAACCGCCTTGCGGAACCGCATCATCGAAATAGATAGTCAAAGAGAGTAGGAGGATATTTCCGCGAGTAGAATACTCACATCCTTTGTTTCGATTATCTTGTTCAGCTACGAAAGAGGGAGTTTTTAGGAAATGAAGCGTGTATTAACATCACTATTACTGTTGGTAGTGGTAGTTGCGACTCTGGTGCCCTTTACCAATAACACCAGCGTCAAACCCGCCAAGGCGCAGGACGAAAGCCTCTTGATTTGGGCCGACGCCACCCGCACCCCCCCACTAACCGAACTGGCTGCTCAGTTTACTGAAGAATATGGCATTGAAGTAACCGTGCAAGAAGTCGCGTTGGGCGAAATTCGCGCTCAACTGCCTGTTGCTGGCGCGGTTGGTACTGGCCCAGACATCATCATCGCCGCCCATGACTGGATTGGCGAATTGGTGTTGAATGGCGCGGTGGTGCCGATCAACCTCGGCGACAAAGCCGACCTCTATACCGAAGCCTCTAAGAAACTGTTCACCTATAACGGCGAACTGTACGGCGTGCCCTATGCGGTTGAAAACGTGGCCTTCTTCCGTAATCCGGAACTGGTGCCCGATGCCCCCGCGACATGGGACGATGTACGCGCCATCACCGAAGAAATTGTTTCCTCCGGTGCGGCTTCCTATGGCTTTATGATGCAAGACGGCGACCCCTATCATTCATACCCAACCATCAGCGCCTTTGGTGGCTATGTGTTCGGTCTGGATGAAAACGGCAACTACAACGCTGGCGACGTAGGTCTGGACAGCGAAGGCGCATTGGCCGCCGCTGCATGGATGCAGGACATGGCCGCCGCTGGCTATCTCGTGCCCGAAATGAACTATGACCAAATCCACACCCTGTTTGAAACCGCCGCCGCCGCCATGTTTATCACTGGCCCTTGGGCCTTGACCCGTATTCGTGAATCTGGCGTCCCGTATGTCATCAGCGACATTCCGGCTGGCCCCGGTGGCCCCGGTTCGCCCTTCATCGGTGGGCAAGGCTTCATGATCAGCGCCTTCAGCGAAAATCAACTGTTGGCCGAAGCCTTCTTGCTCGACTTCATGACCGCCGAAGAACCCATGAAGACCCTATATGATGCCGATCCGCGTCCCCCAGCCTTCATCCCATTGCTGGAAACCCTCAACGACCCCGACCTGCTCGCCTTCCAACAAGCTGGTCTGGCTGGCGTTCCTCAACCCTCCATTCCCGAAATGACCTCGGTGTGGGGTGCATGGGGTACCGCATTGCAACTGACCATCCGTCAGGAACAAGACGGCGCGACGGCCTTTACCGATGCCGCTTCTCAAATTCGTGAACTAATTGCCAACAGTGGCGTCGCCCCGGTTGAAGGCGAAACCACAGGCGCGACCGGTGAAATCGTCGGTCTGCCCGGCACGTTCCAAGCTCAACTTGGCTGCGCGAACGATTGGGCACCCGAATGCGAAAACACGCTGATGATCGTTGGTGAAGATGACGGCGTATGGGCCGCTTCGTTTGAACTGCAACCCGGCGATTATGAATATAAAGTCGCCCTCAACGGCACATGGGACGAAAACTATGGCGCGGGTGCAATCCCCGGCGGCGACAACATCAAGTTTAGCCTTGCCGAAGCCACCACCGTCACCTTCCTGTATGACCCCATCAGCCACTGGATTACCGACAGCGTGAATTCGTTGATCGTCTCCGCCCCCGGCAGCTATCAGGCCGCTTTGGGCTGCCCCGGTGATTGGGCACCCGACTGCTTGCTGTCATGGCTGCAAGACGCCGATGCCGATGGCATTTACGAGATGACCACCGAGGTATTGCCCGCTGGTGATTACGAAGTCAAGGCCGCCATCAATCAGACGTGGGAAGTGAACTATGGTGCGGATGCCGCCCGCGATGGCGCCAACATCCCCTTCAATGTTCCCGCCGACAACACGCCTGTGACCTTCTCCTTCGACAGCGCGACCAACGTGCTGACCGTCACAGTAGGCAGTTAAGTACCCAAATAGAATAGTGAGCTACGCATGAGTACAGTAGCAAAGGCTGGCGGTCAAAAAGGGCTGCCAGCCCTTTCTTCAACGATAAAATTCTTGATAAGAGTGGTTCTTTTAGGCATTGTAGATGTTTTTGCCCTACTCTTAGCTATCGCCATTGGTAACGATGGTAACTGGTTTCTCGGCATCGCCATCATCCTGACGACGGTTGTGGTGAATGTCATCAATCTTGTCCCAGACCTCTGGCCGATGCGCTGGATGACACCCTCGATTGCCCTGCTGATCTTAATCGCCTTCTATCCCCTCATCTATACGGTCTATGTCGCCTTCACCAATTACAGTGATGGGCATCGTTATACCAAACAAGAAGCGATTGAACTCATCGGCGAACGCAAATTCTTGCCAGAGGGCGTGGTCAACTACACATGGGTGCCGTTCCGAAATGAATCCGGTGACTATGCCCTGTGGCTCACCGACCAAGAGGGCAACACCTTTTTGACCGCCCCCGGTAAAGACTTGCAAGCAGTAACCGCCAACGAATCTGGCAGCGGCCCCTATGATGATAGCGGCGTACCCACGACGATTGACGGTTATGCCTTGCTGACCGGCGGTGATCGGTTTAGGGCGCTGGCGGAATTGCAGGAAATGGAATTCGGCACGGACGAGAATCCCATTGGTATTCTCAATCGTAGCGAGGCCGGCAACTTTCAGCAGCGGTGGGTTTTTGATGAAAGCCGCAACGTATTGACCGATAAACAAGAGGGGATTTTTTATAAGGCCGACGACGAAACGGGTGATTTTATCGCCCCGGACGGCTCACGTGCCCCGATTGGTTATTGGGTCGTGATCGGCTTTGATAACTTCAAGGAAATCTTTAGTAGTTCGCTGCTCGAAGGGCCGTTGTTCCGTGTGTTTCTGTGGACAATCGGCTATGCACTTGGCGGCGTGTTGACCTCATTCGCAATGGGTCTGTTCATGGCGATTATGCTGGATGTCAAATGGGCCGGCATTCGTGTGGTGCGCTCCCTGCTGCTGATTCCTTGGGCCATCCCCGGCATGATTAGTATTTTGATCTGGCGCGGGATGCTGCAAGGCGCAAGTCAGATCACCGAAGTCAGCGGGATTATCCCCAAGACATTGGACGATCTGTTTGGCTGGACACCCCCCTTTTTCACCGACCCCACATGGGCCAAGTTCGCCATTTTGCTGGTGAATCTATGGTTCGCCTATCCCTATTTTATGCTGATTTCAAGCGGTGCAATGCAGTCCATCCCCTCTAGCATTTATGAGGCGGCGCGGGTGGACGGGGCAAGCAGTTGGCGGCAGTTCCGCGACCTAACCCTGCCCTTGATTCTGGTATCGCTTGGGCCACTGTTGATTGCGTCGTTCATCTACAATTTCAACAACTACCTGTTGCTCGAAGCGTTGAATGGAGGTGGGCCACCAATGGCGGGTGCCAATGTGCCGCCTGTAGGCCACACCGACAACCTCATCACGTATACCTATCGTTATGCCTTTGCCAGCGGGGGCACACGCGATTTTGGCCTAGCGTCGGCTATTGCGGTGGTGATCTTCTTCATCGTTGCCCTGTTGACACTGGCCCAGTTCCGTCTAACCCGTCGTTGGGAGGAGATTGGCGAAAATGTCTAGCGAAACCAGTACCAATACCAACACGAGTACCAGCACCATCGCGCAAATCGCCAAATGGCTGTCGTTCCTCGGCACCAAACAAGCCCCCACGCGCATGAGTCTTCTCGGCAATGTGGCACGGGTAGTCATCATTACATGTGCGCTGTTTTTTGCGCTGTTTCCGGTCATCTGGATTATCTCGGCCTCGTTTAATCCAACGGGTTCGATGAGTACCCAGACACTGATTCCCAAAAATGCCGATTCCCTAAACGATGTACTGGTCAATTTCCGGCGGCTGTTTAATGACCCCCAAATCCCATTCTGGCGCTGGATTGGTAATTCAATTTTTGTTTCCTCAATCACCACCGTCTTGATCTTGACCGTCACCTCCCTGTCGGCCTATGCCTTTTCCCGGTTTCGTTTTACGGGACGGCGTAATATCCTGTTGATGATTTTCTTGGTACAGGTGTTCCCGGCACTGTTGGCGATGGTTTCGATCTATCTGATGTTGGTGCAGCTTGGGAAATACATCCCGCCGTTGGGCATCAATACCTATGGCGGTTTGATTATGGTGTATATCGGCGGCGGCATGGCGACCAATATCTGGCTGATGAAAGGCTATTTTGACACCATCCCGCGTGATATTGACGAGTCGGCCCAAGTGGACGGCGCGACCCATATGCAGACCTTCATCTATCTCATTTTCCCACTGGTTAGGCCGATTCTGGCGGTGGTGGGATTATTGGGATTCGTTGGGCCATTCAACGACTTTTTGCTGGCCCGCATCATCTTGACCGACCGCGACAACTGGACGCTCATGGTGGGCATGTTCAGTTTTGTGGACGGCGGCGAGTTTTCCACCGATTGGGGTGTATTCGCGGCGGGGTCACTCATCGCGGCCATCCCCATCGTTGTCCTGTATCTGGCCTTACAACGTTTTATCGTCGGCGGGTTGACCGTCGGCGCTGTTAAGGGTTAAGCCAATCCTCCCCACCCCCAACCCCTCCCCAAAGCATTGAGGAGGGGAGAAAATGCCATATTCAACCTGTTCCCCTGCCCTATTGCGATGGGGACGGGCTAGGGGATGGGGATGGCACTTTATTTCTGCCATCATCTTCAGGGGTACACCATCTATGGACTTCATTTTCGGCACGCTGGCAACCGACGATCTCAAACTGGTGCATCATCGGGCCAACCGACGCGGCATCCAACATCGCTATCAGCTTGACCCGCGTGACCCCCACCCCGGCGACCCGATCACCCTGAAAGTACAGGTCGGGCCAGATGTGGCGGTTGACCATGTGGCCTGCTATTACACCCTCGACGGCTCACAACCCGCCGGAAGTCGTGGTCAGGCCAGCAATGGGCAGGTCGTGCTGTTGCACCCCGTCCAAACCGTGTGGGAAACCCTCATCTGGGGCTATGTCACCCATTATGAAGCCACCCTGCCACCCCAACCCGCCGGAACAATCGTGCGCTACAAAATCGGCGCTTGGCAGGAAGGGCAACCAGAGATTTTTGGCGACTGGCCGAACGTGACCGCCACCGCCGAAAAAGCCGCCAGCGCGTTTTTTGCGGGTCAACCCCTACCCGAAGATTTTCGCCCCGGCAACCCCGCCGTTGGGGACACCTTCGCCTTTCATGTGGATAACCTATCTGCACCAGATTGGGCCAAAGACGCCATCATCTACCAGATATTCGTCGACCGCTTTTATCCCGGCGATGGCAAAGACTGGCTGCAAACCGAGGATTTATATGGCATTTGTGGCGGAACGTTGTGGGGCATCCTTGATAAATTGGACTATATCACCGAATTGGGGGTGAACTGCCTGTGGCTCAGCCCGACATGGGTCAGCGATTCGCATCATGGTTATGACGCGACCGATTATGACCATGTTGAACCCCGTTTGGGCGGTGATGAAGCCATGCACGCCCTTGTCGAAGCGGCCCATCAACGCGGCATCCGTATTTTGCTCGACCTCGCCTGCAACCATATCTCGAATGAACACCCCATTTTTGTGGACGCCGCAAGCTCCCCCAACAGCCCCTATCGGGAGTGGTTCACCTTTGATGATTCCGAGGCAGGGTATCGCACGTTTTTTGGTGTGCCGACCATGCCACAGGTTGATTTATCGCACCCCCCCGCCCGCCAATGGATGATTGACATTGCGACGTATTGGCTGCGTGAATATCAGGTGGACGGCTACCGTTTGGATTATGCCAATGGGCCTGTCCCCGATTTCTGGTCAGATTTCCGCTCCGCTTGCAAACAGGTCAACCCCGATTGTTTTATGTTTGGCGAGGTGATTGACGCGCCAGATGTGCTGCATAGTTATATTGGGCGATTGGACGGCTGTTTGGATTTCCATTTGAGTGATGCCATCCGCCGCACCTATGGCTGGCAAACGTGGTCGGAGGCCGATTTGAAGCGGTTCGCCGAACACCACCTAAGCTACTTCCCCGCCGACTACCTCATGCCGACCTTTTTGGACAGCCACGACATGGATCGGTTTTTGTTTATCGCCAAAGGGGATGTCGAAATGCTGCGGCGTGCTGCCGAAGTCCAAATGAGCCTGCGTGGGATGCCGATTGTTTATTACGGAACGGAGGTCGGTCTGTCGCAAGCCACGAGCCTCCATGAAGGCATGGGTTTCCACATCAGCCGCACACCAATGCTATGGGGCGACGACCAAAACGCCGACTTGCTGGCCCATTACAAGCGGTTGATTCGTGAGCGCAAAGCCCGGCAGGTCAAATAAAAACACCGGACTAAAAGGCTTGTCCGGTAATTCGGGCAAAGGCATGGGTACCGGGGTTTGCAAGCGAAATTACCCTGCTTTGGGTAGAGACGCAACATGTTGCGTCCCTACGTCGACCCCTTGTTTAGGCCGTTTCATCAACCCTGTGCCTGTTGATTTACCGAACAAACCTTAAAGCCGCCGTGCTGAATCTAAGCTAATATCCCGGATCATTCAACGTGCGAACTGCCCTAGAAGTGCATTCATCGTGATGGCTGGTGATTAACCCTAATTTCAGCACGGCGGCTTTAGCCCCGTGTGAGAATGCTCAAAAACCGCCCTAACCACACCATCTAATCCAAATATTCTAAATTCCCTCCCCCCACCCCTTGACCTCTAGCGCACTCTAGGTTCTATACTGCTTTGCATTGGGTGAAATAATTGCGAAGGAGCAGTAAACGAACATGAACAAGCGTACTTTGGGCCGATCCGGTATCGAAGTTTCTCCGTTGGGCATGGGCTGTTGGGCCATCGGCGGCATCTGGCAATTTCTCGATATTCAGGCCGGCTGGGGCGAAACGGACGACGCCGAATCCCTCCGCGCATTGCAGGTCGCGTTGGACAACGGCATCACTTTCTTCGACACCGCCGCCAATTATGGCACGGGCCACAGTGAAACCCTCGTCGGTCAGGCGTTTGCCAACAAGCGCGATCAGGTAGTGATTGCCACCAAGTTCGGTTTTAATGTCAACGCCGCCGCCAAACACGTCACACACTATGACCATGCCGAGAAGGTGGTCAAAAACGTGCGGGCCGAATGTGAAGCCAGCCTGCGCCGCCTCAATATGGAAACGATTGACCTCTATCAACTGCACGTGTGGGATTATGCGGTTGAATACGTGCCGGCTCTGCTGAATGAATTGGAAGGGCTGGTACGGGATGGCAAAATTCGCACCTATGGCTGGAGTACCGATTCGGTGGAAGGGGCGCGGGAATTTGCCAAAGGGGAGCATTGTGTCGCCATCCAGCACGATTTGAACGTGGTCAAGGATGCCCCCGACATGCTGGCCCTCTGCCAACAACTCAATCTCGCCAGCGTCAACCGTAGCCCATTGGCACGCGGGGCGCTGAGTGGCAAATACACCAAAGACACCACTTTTGGCGCGACCGATGTCCGGCGGGATCAATGGTCAATGGAGACGTTTTTTGTCCCCACCCTCGCTCGTTTGGACGATTTGCGCGATGTGCTGACCAGCAATGGGCGCTCATTGGTGCAAGGCGCGTTGGCATGGATTTGGGCACGCAGCGAAAAAACCGTGCCGATTCCGGGCATCCGCACTGTCGCACAGGCCGAAGAAAACGCCGGGGCGATGCAATTTGGCCCATTAACCGCCGACCAGATGCGCCAGATTGATGATCTGCTGCGTCAGCCAGCCTAGTTACGATGCGGCTTGATAAATGATAGGGAGTTGGACGGTGAAAGTCGTACCGACTCCCTCCTCACTTTCACAGTGAATCGTGCCCATATGCAAATCCACGCTTTCCTTGACGATGGCTAAGCCCAAGCCTGTGCCTTTGATATTGCTGGTGTTGGTCGCCCGATAGAACGGTTCAAACAGATGGGGCAAGCTGGCGATGGGAATTCCTACCCCTTGATCGCGGATACGGAATGTGACGGTATCCCTTTCACGACCCACCTCCAAGGACACTTCCCCGCCGTCGGGTGAATACTTGATGGCATTTGACAACAAGTTGACCAAGATGTGCTGCAATAATTTTGCGTCGAGGGCCACTTCGCCAACAGCATCACTGCATTTCCAAACAAGGGTATGTTTGCCGTCGTCAACCGCCTGAATGCGCTCCATCGTGGCGAGGCAGAACGCGGCTAGATCAAGCGACATGGGGTTAAATTCGATACGTCCGGCGCGTGCCTTGTTAAACATCAGCACATCATCCAGCAACCCCGTCATGTAATCGGACTGCCCCAAAATCTCATCAATCTGCTTGACCATGCGCTCGCGGGTTAGCCGATCATAATAGCGGTGCATCATCTCGGCGGCGGTATAGATCACCGTCAACGGTGTCCGAAATTCATGAGACACGACCGAGATAAAACGCTCCTTCAATTGGAGCAACTCACGTTCTTTTTCGATCTGGGAGCGCTGACGTTCGGCCTCTCGCAGTTCTTCTTGGGCAATCATACGCTCGGTGATATCACGATTGACGCTAACGATACCCGTCCGGTTGCCCACGCTGTCCGTGACATAGGAGGTGGACGCCAAGAAATGCACCATGCTGCCATCCCTGCGCCGGTGGGTCGTTTCGCCACGCCACGCCCCATCACGGTGGAAGTTCGCGATCACCGCCTCACGCGAGGTGTCTGAAAATTCGCTGTGTACGATCTCGGCAATCGGTCTGCCAATGACCTCCTCCGCTTTCCAGCCGTAAATCTGTTCGGCGGCCCGGTTCCAACTGCGGATGGTAAACTGAAGATCCGTCGAAATGACCGCATCGGATACATGGGCAAGCAGCATGGCCTGATAGCGACTATGCTCCTCCAATTTGCGCTGGGCGGTTACATCATAGTAGATGCTCAAAACATGTGGCACATTACCAAAGTGGATGAGTTCCGCAAAGGTCAGTACCACAAACGGCTCACCCGACTTGTTACGCCCGTGAATCTCAAGATCGTGAAGGCTGCCTGCTGCTTTGAGGTCTTCGACTGCTTGTTGGCGCAGTGTCGGGTTAGCCCATATGCCAATTTCGACGGTGGTCTTGCCGATAAGGGCGGTGCGGTTATAACCCAGTAGTTTGGCAAAACCATTGTTTAGATCCACGATGACGGCATCATCGAGGCGTGTAATCACAATTGGAACGGGGCTGCGATGAAAAATGGTGCTAAAGCGGCTTTCGGATTGGCGCAGGGCTTCGAGGGTTTTGGTGCGCTCGGCTATGTCCTCTTGAAGGGCCCGATCAATACGGTCACGTTTCAATAACTCGGCGTGCATCACCCCGTACAATCCCATTGACGTTACCGCCACAAAACCCAGACCCTTTACGATGCTGAAGCTCGCCAGTTCACTGACATCCCCATCCAGAAAGATCGCCAAGAAGCTGTCCGAAAGAATAATCCACAGCGTTGCGATGGTCGCGTACACTAGGCTTACCCGAATGTCGAAGCGTTTGATTGATGTGTACATCACCCTTGCCTGTCCTATCATATTTACACTTCTAACAGATTATAGCCTAAGACGCTTACTCCAAAATCCCCTTTTTCAGCGAAATAGCCTATCTTTGATGGCGGCAAAGTTCGTTGCGGTAGGGGTAATTATTCAATTGGCCCACGCACACTGGATTCAAGCAGACGGGCCAACAGATCTCGCAGCATCAGAAAACCATCGTCTCCTAACAGCAGGATATACTCGGCTTCGATCGCTTGTTTGATATGATAGGCATCCTGCAAAAATTGTTGGCCCGATTCCGTAAACTGTACCAAGATGGCCCGTTTATCGTCAGGGTCGGGCATACGTTGGACATAGCCCCCCGCTTCCAACTCCCCCACCAACTGCCCCATTGATTGTTTGGTCATGCCTGCCCGTTCTGCAAGTCTGATAATGTGCGTGCCTTTGAGGTCAATGTACATTAGCACCGTCGCGTGGTTACTGGTGATATCGTGATAGCCGAGCGCCTGCAATTTTTCAATGCTGCGGAGTTGAAAATCGCGGTGTGCGCGGATAAACAGACGTCCAATGTTGGTATTGCGGGCTTCCTGAATTTCACTTTGGCTGGGTGGCATGGCAGCATTTTCCTAGTTGACATTTTAGACAGGTAGACTTACTATTATAGACAAGTTACCTGACTAATTATTTAGGAGACCGATCATGACCATTGTACCCGAAATCAACGCGCGCCTCACAGTTGGCAGCACCGCCCCCGATTTTAGAATTGAGGCTACCACTGGTGAAATGATTGACCTGAAAGATTATCGTGGTAAATCCGTGCTGCTATCCTTTTTTCGCAACGGGGCCTGTGCGCTGTGCAATTTGCGTGTGCATCAATTGATTGAGAACTATCCGACCTATCATGCACGGGGTTTGGAAATGCTGGCGGTGTTCGAATCGCCACGCAGCAGCATCTTGGAATACGTGGGCAAGCAAGATGCTCCGTTCCCCATTATCGCCGATCCGACAGCAACCCTCTATCAACTGTATGGGGTAGAGGTCTCAGAGGAAAAGGTCAATGAAACAATGGCCGATCCATTTGGGCAGCAGCGTATCCACGAAGCCGCCGAGCATGGTTTCAAGTTAACCCCCGAAGCTGGCAGCAACTTCTACCGAATGCCTGCGGATTTTCTGATCGGGTCGGATGGCAACATCCTTGAGTCCTTTTATAGTGATCTCATTGGTCAGCATTTGGCGTTTGAGGCGATTGAACGTCATCTGCATGGTTAAGGTACGGCATTAAAAAGCAGAACCCTCCCCAAAATCGTTTTGTTATCCAGTTGAGGTGAATTGAGTTTTTCTATTCTAGCCGCAAATTCGGCGTATTCGGAGGGTACAGAAAACAGAAAGCCGCCCCTGAGTTTGTCAAGGACGGCCTCTGAATTTCGCAGTATTTCGATGGAGGCGGAGGGAATTTTCATCCCCCCACCCTACATGGAATGACTACTTCTCAGCCGAGGGGAGTGACCGCTGACGGCTGGCATTTTCTTCTGCCGGGGCGTTTTGCGGATACTGATCGGCGTTCGGGTCGGTGGTCAGCTGCGCGGCTTCGGTTTCCACCTTGAGGGCGGGCGCGTCAACGGGCAGGGCTTCCACTGAGAAGATGTTCGGGTCGCCCGTCACATCGGATGTCCAGACGATGGTCGTGGATTCGCAATACCACGTGGGGGCATAGTCCGGAATGGTGTTGTCGGTCAGCAGACGGGTCTTGCCGGTGCTGATTTCGTAGATGTAGACATCGAGGTCGCCATCGAGATCAGATTGGTAGGCCACGACTTCATCACCGGGTGAGAACACGGCGTTGGTCGCATCGCCTGCCACGTCCGAAATCAGTTGGACGTTCGTGCCATCGGCGTTCATCATATAGATGGCGCTGGTGGATGCACCGTCACGATAGGAACGGAACACGATCTTGGTGCCATCGAAGGAGTACGAGGCGTCATGGTCGTAGCCGAGGCCATCGCTCAACTTAACGACTTCACCCGTCGCAATGGTCAGTTCGTAAAGCTGCCAGACCCCACCGTCACGGTCGCTTTGGAACAGAACCTTGGTGCCATCGGGGTGCCAGAAGGCGTTGATGTCGTTGGCGGCATTGTCGGTCAAACGGGTTTCCACGCCTGTCGCAATATCCACCACATACAGTTCCCAGTTGCCGTCACGCGCTGATTCGTAGACGATGCTGGCACCATCGGGCGCCCACATCGGGTCAACGTCAATGGCGTTGGGCGTATAGGTCACACGCTGTTGGAAGGTGCCATCCGCCGTGCCGACATAGATTTCCCAGTTGCCATCGCGGTTGGAGGCAAAGGCAATGTATTGGGCATTGGGTGAACGGGTTGGGGCCATGTCATAAACACGGGGGCCAACACCCTTGGACAGATTCTCATCAGCACCGGGGTTGTCGGGCAGTTCGCCGAGGCGGAAGACTTCCCAGTCACCGGTTTGGTTGGTGTGATAGACGAGCCAGTCGGGGCAGACGCCGGGGGTATTTTCCAGCGGTGTCCATTCACGTTCGCCCTGTTCATTCGAGCACAGTTCCGGGTTGGTCATCACGATAATCGGGAAGCCGTTGACGTCTTCGGTGGTGTAACCACATTCAGGCTTAGGCGGCTCGGTCGGTTCGGGTGTTTCGGTCGGTTGCTCAGTCGGCACTTCGGTTGGAGGCTCGGTTGGAGCAGGCGTTTCGGTGGGAACCTCAGTGGGTTCTTCGGTCGGTTCGGGCGTCTCGGTTGGAACCTCGGTCGGTTCTTCCGTCGGCTCCTCAGTGGGTTCTTCCGTTGGCTCTTCGGTCGGTTCGATACAGGTCGAAGGTACAACGACTTCGCCATCACCAACCGTCAGGGTCAGCGTGCCGGGTACATATGGATAGTAGAGCGACAGTGTACCATTTTCGGCTAACTGGATTTGCCCTTGGTCAATATTCGAGCCGAGGAAGTCGCTGAAGACCACATAGACAACCGAGTTCGGCATATCGCCACCGTTGTTGGTGATCAGGAAGTAGACACCAGAGCCGTCTTCCTTACACAGACCAACGATTTCGATTTGCGGAGGATTGGGTTCTTCGGTCGGTTGTTCAGTCGGTTCTTCGGTTGGCTCTTCGGTGGGTTCCTCAGTCGGTTCTTCGCAGGTATAGCTGATTTCGACTTCGGTGTCGGCAACCACGAGGGTGATTTCGCCGTAGTAGTTCGCGATGTGGATTTCGAGCGTATTGCCGAAGTTGGCTGAGCCAGCACCACCCAAGAACAGCGGGCCAGATTGCAGCACATTGCCGCTGCCATCGGTGACGGTGTAGGTCAGGACGGTCGTCATCGCACCACCATTATTGGTGATGATGAAGTACGCGCCAGTGAAACCTTCTTCTTCCTTGCAATAGCCATCGGCGGTCAGAACGGGTTCTTCGGGTTCTTCAGTGGGTTCTTCCGTTGGCTCTTCGGTTGGAACTTCAGTGGGTTCCTCGGTGGGAACTTCGGTCGGTTCCTCAGTGGGCAGTTCAGTAGGCTCGCCAGTGGGTTCTTCCGTTGGTTCTTCAGTCGGAACTTCGGTCGGAACCTCAGTGGGTTCTTCAGTCGGTTCTTCGGTTGGAACTTCGGTCGGTTCTTCAGTCGGTTCTTCCGGTGGACGGCAGTTTTCGGAGTAGCTGTATGCGCCGCCATTGACTTGCAAGGTCAACTGACCATAGATATTGGCAAGGAACAGTTCAAACGTATTGCCAAAATTGGGGGCACCCAACGGCAAAATGTAGGCGCGACCGGAGGCAATCGTGTTGCCATTGGAATCGGTGACCTGATAGTCAACATCCACATCCGACTGGCTGTTGTTAATGATGATGAAGTAGGAACCAAAGAAGTTCTCGTAGCCTTCTTCACCATACTTGCAGTGACCGCTTAGGAACAAGTTCGTTTCGCTTGGCGGCTCAGTGGGTTCTTCGGTCGGTTCCTCGGTAGGAACTTCGGTTGGGGCCTCAGTCGGAACTTCAGTGGGCTCTTCGGTAGGAACTTCGGTGGGTTCTTCGGTCGGTTCCTCAGTGGGCTCTTCGGTAGGAACTTCGGTGGGTTCTTCAGTCGGTTCCTCGGTTGGCTCTTCAGTTGGAACTTCGGTGGGAACTTCAGTCGGGACTTCGGTAGCTTCACCGCAGTTCAAAACCGCGTTGGGCTGGCTGCTACCGGGATGCCCAATCTGTTGATCGGCTTCAAGGCGGACTTCACCACCACCCGACCATTCGATAATGAGTTCACCATTGCCCAGCAATTGAACAGGGCCACCCTGAATAACTTCGCCAGTCGCCACATTGATTAAGCGATAGGCGGTGGGCTGTACCATATCACCATTGCCCGGTTCGCCCGTATTATAGATACGGAAACGCGCAATACCGTCCACGCACTGACCAGTTACTTCGAGGCTGGAACGATCAATGCGTCCGTCATTAGGCTGGCCTTGACTGCCACCTTCTTCAGTGGGGACTTCGGTTGGAACTTCAGTCGCAGGCGCTTCGGTCACGACCTCTGTCGGGACTTCAGTCGGGACTTCGGTTGGAACTTCAGTTTCCTGACCACCCTGACCGCCACCTTCTTCAGTGGGGGCTTCGGTAGGAACTTCAGTTGCGGGGGCTTCGGTCACGACCTCTGTCGGGACTTCAGTCGGGACTTCATTGTCATCAGGATTGCAGGGATCACCCACTGCATCATTGGCATAATTAGGACAGGCATCTTCCGAATCTTTCTGCCCGTCGCCATCCGCATCAGGGCAGCCTTGGGCAGATTCAGCACCTGCTTCATCCGGGCACGCATCCTGATCGTCTACAATTCCATCGTTATCGCGGTCGCTGGCTCCAGCCGTCCCCGCAAGATCGTCGTCGCCACCGCTGAAGATCAGCAGTGCACCAACCACGACCAACACAATCGCCACCGCAATGATGGCAATTTGCTGTTGTTGGCTCAATTTCTTCCATTTCTCCATTGAACTACACTCCTTCAGCTAAAAATATACGTAATTGGGTCACGTCCGCACGTTCTCAATAGCACATGCTCCTTTGCTACGACAACGATTAGCACCATTTGCTCATGATGTTTAGTCGTAGAAGATGTTTAAAGAGTGTCGTGTGGGGTGAATATTTTTTGGGGTTGGTTCAGCCCCCCATATCCATCATAGTGTAAAACCGCTTTTCTGACAAAAAAGTGACGCCTTTGTTCAAGTGTTTTGTGAATTTCCACAAAATTCATAAATATTGAACCAACAAAGCGGCCCCTAATGTCTGGCGGAGGGTGAACATAGGCGAGGGTAATCAGCAAAGTGGAAGAAGGGGCAAAAGCGCAATCCCCTGCCCCTTCTGGTGAGCCATATCCCCTATGGCTGCGGATCAAACGAAACAATACGGACGCCGATATGATGATCTTCGTAGTGGGGCGGGTCTTCGTAATGGCGATAGGCACTCCGCGCCGTGAAGGGGTCAGCCCCCCACCAGCCGCCTTTTTCAATCTTGATGTCGCCATGTTCCGCGCCTTGTGGGTCGTCGCGTTCCATCAATTGATAGTAGCCCAAATCAAGCCAGTCCTGCACCCATTCCATCGCGTTACCAGCCATATCGAGCGCACCCACCCAGCTTGCGCCGCCGGGGTAGCTGCCGACTGCAACGGAGTTGGTCGCGCCGACCATATTGAGCAGGGTTTCATCAAATTGATTCCCCCAGGGATAGGTCAGCGATTCCGGCCCGCGTGCCGCATACTCCCATTCGGCCTCGGTGGGCAAGCGTCCCCCACGCCATGTCGCATAAGCCTCCGCTTCATACCATGTAATGCAGGTGCGCGGCTGTTCGGGTGTTTGTTCAACCACACATTCCAGCGGCAGGGGCGTTTCCGTCAATCGTTGGGTGACCCATGCCCATCCCTCGGCTGACCACACCGCCTCATTTTCATAGCCCCCGTCTTGCACAAAGGCATCATAGGCAGCGTTGGTGACTTCGGTCTTGTCAATCCAATAACCTTCGCTCAGGCAGACCTCATGCGCGGGGCGTTCGCTGCGAAATTCACGTGCGGCCCAAAATGGACGGTCAATCAATTCGGCGGCTTCTTCGGTCGTGCCTCGCATAAAACACCCGGCGGGCACCCAGACCTGTTCGACGCCAAAATCATCTACACGCACATCCCCGGCCTTGCGTTCATCGGCAGGTGATTGGGCATTGCTTGTCAATACGGCCCCGGCAAGAACCGCGACAGTTAAACTTAATCCCAAAAGTGTTCTACGAACCATGCTTTGACTCCTTGATAATCAGCGTATCCACCCAGAATAACGGGCGTGGGGGGTAAAGGTTCGTAAGAAATTCTGAGAAAATGTATGGTGTGGGGTTATATTCAGATAAGGCTGTAGGGGAGGAAGAAGCGCGAAATCTCTTGTTTAATGATAAGAATATTCTACCGCAAGCCGCTTAAACATGCCAACAAATGGGGATTTTTGGGATGGACTTTGACGTATGATGGGTCATCACTGGCGGACACAAAACTAGTTTAAGGAGATCAGCAATGCCAGATTTGAAGGGCAAGGTAGCGATTGTCACCGGGGCGAGTCGCGGGGTCGGCAAAGGCATCGCATGGGGCTTGAGCGAGGCAGGGGCGACGGTCTACATTACAGGGCGTACCGTCGTGGAGGGTACACATTGGCTACCCGGCAATCTTCACCAAGCGGCACAGGAGGCGAATGAACTGGCCGGGACGTGTATCGCGGTGCAGTGTGATCACACCGATGACTCACAAGTCGCCGCATTGTTTGAACGGATAATACGTGAACAGGGCCGGATTGATGTGCTGGTTAACAATGTATGGGGTGGCTATGAGATTTTTGGACAGCCCAACGGCGGTGAGGTCTGGTTTGGCCCATTCTGGCAGCAACCTATCGAGATGTGGGACAAAATGTTCGTAGCGGGGGTACGCGCCCACTACACCGCCAGTCAGCACACGGCGCGGATCATGACCGAGCAGAAAAGTGGCTTAATTGTAAACATCTCGTATTGGGCCGGTCAGAAATTTATGAACAATGTCAGCTACGGAGTCGCCAAGGCCGCCACCGACCGCATGGCGCGTGACATGGCCCACCAACTACAGCCGCATAACGTCGCCGCTGTTTGCCTCTATCCGGGTCTAGTTCGCACCGAAAGTGTGATGGGGGCAGCGCAATATTTCGACCTCAGCAACTCGGAATCGCCTCAGTTCGCAGGCCGGGCGGTGGCACATCTGGCGGCTGACCCGGATGTGATGGCAAAAACCGGGCAGGTCTTGGTGATTGCTCAATTGGCACTGGATTATGGGTTCACTGATATAGATGGCAAACAGCCGATGCCGCTGACATTGGAAACGGCGTAGGTGTGTTTCATTGGGCCGACCTCCTGAAAATCGGCCCATTCTCTTTTTGCCACGCGGGAGCTATTTCCCGGCCTTGCACCCAAAACATGGATGAATGTCATTGGCCCTATCGCAAGTCTCGATTTACAATTCAAATTCAGAACATATGAGCGAGGAGAAATTTTGGCGATGGTCAATCACACATTCATGAGTTGGCTTTTGGAAAGCACCCTTCCGACGATTCAGTATCAGACCTATACCCGGTTAATGGGCCTCCCCGAAACTCACCCCGATGTCATACACGCCCGCCATGCGATTATGGAAACTGGCCCGGTTCCGGCAATCCTTGCGAAACAGGCCGCAAGTGGTAATTGGGCCGCCGACAAAAGTTATTACACGCCGAAATACGTCAGCACCCATTGGAGTCTATTGTTGCTAGCCGAACTCAGTGTTGAGCCAAGCGACCCACGATTTCAGCAGGGCATCGAATACATGTTGACTGAAACCGACACCAATGGCTTATCGTGGCTCAGCAAAAATCGTCCGGGGGTAGCCTGTTTTTGGGGCAATCTGATGTACTACGCGGCTCACGCAGGGCGATTAGATGACCGACGCCTACAAGACATTGTGCAGTTTTTGATACGGGATATCACGACGCACGGCGGCAAGTGTACCCACAATGGCGGGTTGGCCTGTGCATGGGGTGTAGTGCGGAATCTGTGGGGATTGGCGGCGATTCCCCCATCGCAACGCACCGCCGAGGTCAATCAGGCGATTGAGACCGGAATCGCGTTTCTGCTAGACACCCATGCCCTGATGCAGGCCGATTATCCATTCCCCGACGGCGGCAAGATTCATCCCATGTGGTTTGAACTAAACTATCCGCTATTCTATCAGGTGGATATTTTGTTTACGCTGCAAGCCCTCGCCGATTTGGATGTGTTAGATCGCCCCGGCGCACAGACCGCCCTCCATTGGCTGGAACAACTGCGTGGGGAGGATGGACATTGGCACGGGCGCAATCAATATCGGTCACGCACCTATAAGCAGTTGGGCCATGCCGAAGACATCCATCGCTGGGTATCACTTCGCGCAGCGCGGATTTTGCAGCAGGCGGGCCATTCGATCTAAACGGACAGCTAACCAATTTGTTCGCCGCCCTTTGACCAATCGGGCCAAGTGCGCTACTCTACTGCTTTGCTGCATACGATTGCTTCTCATATCTATATAGAGGAATTTGCCGGTGTCCACCATTCCAGCCCTAGATCTGCATACCCCCGATTGGTCATTGCGTTTTGCCGAAACGACGCGCCAGAACAAAGGCAGCGCCATCCGCGATTTGCTGTCGGTCATTGGCAGTCAGACCATTTCGTTTGCGGGTGGCCTCCCTGCGCCGGAAGTATTCGCCGTCGAAGAAGCCGCCGTCGCCGCCGATGATATTTTGGCAAAACAGGGTCGTTCGGCGCTGCAATATGGCCCAACCGAAGGCTATCGTCCCCTGCGTGAAGCCATTATCAGTCAATGGCAGGCGCGTGGCGTCAATCTGGGTGTGGAAAACATCCTGATTACCAGCGGGGCACAACAGGGCTTAGATTTGATTGGGCGGGTGTTTTTGGAACCCTATGACCGCGTGATGGTCGAATCGCCCACCTATGTCGGCGCGATGTCGGCATGGTTTGGCTGTCAGCCACATTACCTGACCATGCCGATGGACAAGGACGGCCTGATCGTCGAGAGCGTGGACGAGCTGACCAAGCAGCACGGTGCAGCCAAGTTCGCCTACTCGGTGGTCAATTTTCAAAATCCGACCGGTGTCACACTCTCCCATGCACGCCGCCAAGCCTTGCTTGAAACCGTGCATCGGCTGGATATGGCCCTGATTGAAGATGACCCCTATCGCGCCCTACGTTATACGGGTCACGACATCCCCGGCCTGATTGAACTCGAAGGCCAGATGCTGGGCAGTGAGTGGAATCATCAAGGGCGGGTCATCCATCTCGGCACGTTCTCCAAAACCTTAATGCCGGGGTTGCGTGTCGGTTATGCCATCGCCCCCGCCCCGGTCATCCGTGCGATGGTCATCGCCAAACAGGGCTTCGATCTGCACACCTCCAGCCTGAATCAGATGATTGTCGAACGGCTGATTACCGAAAAGACGATTGAACGCAATCTGCCGAATTTGGTTGCGCTCTATCATCGGCGACGCGATGTGATGTTGGCGGCGCTGGATGAACATTTCACTGGTTGCGCTGAATGGGCCGTGCCGGATGGCGGGTTGTTTATCTGGGTCAAATTACCAGAGGGCATGAACACCGAGGCGCTCTTACCCGTCGCGTTGGAAAATCAAGTGGCCTATGTGCCGGGCAATGGCTTCTTTGCCGCCGAAAAACAACCCAACACCCTGCGCCTGAACTTCTCAAATATGCCGGAAGACCGCATCAAAGAAGGTGTGCGGCGTTTGGCCTCGATTCTTAAGTAGGAGATTTCGCCATGCCGCATCTGTTGGTTGCCCAATTGCGTTTTACCCGCAGTGAATTGGTGCGGGCCTTTGAAGGGGTGACTGCCGAAGATGCCCTCCAACATCTTGGCCCGATGAATTCACTCAGTTGGATCGTCGGGCACATCGCTTGGCATGAGCAGTTGTATTGGTTAGAGCGTGCGCAGGGCAAAACCGTGATTCCCGAACTGCATGACTATGGCTATGGCAAGCCAGCCAGCACCCCACCCCTCGATGCTATGTGGCAGGCGTGGTACACCGTCACACTGGCCGCCGACCCCTATCTGGATACCCTGACCCCCGACCTACTCATGACCACATGGGCCAACGCCCCGGCTGGTGAAAATATCGGCACGCGCCTGATGCGGATGATTTATCACTATTGGTATCACTTAGGTGAATCGCAGGCCATCCGCCAACTGCTCAAGCATGACGACCTGCCCGGCTTTGTTGGCAACATGAGTGACTACATCTATCACCCAGAATAATCTCATGACCGATTTCACCCCCCAAGACCCCTATTTCGAAACCCGTGTGCGCAAAAACTTCAACCGCCAAACCATGATGCACACCATCGGTGCGACCATGACCCGCGTTGAGCCGGGGTTGGTGGCGATTGAACTACCGTTTCGGGCTGATCTGTGCCAGCAAAATGGCTTTCTGCACGGCGGCGTAGTGACCATGATTGCCGACAGCGCCTGTGGCTATGCTGCCTCCACGCTTATCCCTGCTAATCAGGATGTGCTGGCGGTGGAATTTAAGGTGAATTTGTTGTCCCCTGCCGTCGGCGAAAAGCTGATTGCGGTGGGGCGGGTCATTCGCGCCGGACGCACCCTCACCGTTTGTGCCGCCGAAGTCACCGCCTATTCCAAAGATGGGCATAAGGTCGTCGCCATTATGCAGGGCACAGTTTTCCAACGATAATTCCGATAACCGCAGATGTCGAACCATTAACGCTGTGTTCATTTTGCTTGGCGTGCATTTAGACAGAATGAGTTTCTGCACCCCACTTGTGTCCAATTTCAATTCATTGTAAACTATAAATTAGCAGTATTTTGATGCATTTACGCCTATGAATTCAATGGATTAAAGTGGGCGGTTAGCTGGGGGGCTTGACCACAAGCATTTTCGCTTGCGTTTGCGTGAACCCTTTTTTAATTTTTCCCCCATGACGCCCCTATAATATTTGCTATTTGCGGCTGGTTGGTGTACAAGCAGGGTTACACCTGTCGCTAGGCGCAGCGGAACGCACCTCTTCTCCGCAGGAAACTGGTCATGGAATTAATCGAACAACTCCAAAAAACCCATGTACTAAAGGGCGTGGATAAACCCGAACTTGAGCTTCTTATCAGCAAAATGCAGCGTCGTTCATACCCCACCGGCACGGTCATTTTTGAGCGCGGTGACCCCGGCGTGGAAATGTTCATCATTTTGTCGGGCCTAATTCGCATCTTCACCTACGATGAATACCATAACCCCCTCACCCTGCGGCATTATGGGCCGGGTGAGATATTTGGCGAACTATCGCCCCTCGATCAACAACCCCGTTCAGCATCGGCGGCGGCAGCAGAACCCACCGATGTCATGGTGCTGAGTCGGGATCAACTGCTGGCTTTTGTATATGAACGGCCCGGTGTTGGCCTTTCGATGATGCGTTCATTGGCCTCACGGGTGCGCTACACCACCGACTATCTCACCAAAGTCATGGAATGGGTGCATCGGCTTTCCAAGGGCGAATATGAGGCCGCCATCAACGATATTAACGCCAGCGAATGTGATATTGAAAACCTCATTACCTCGTTTTTGACGATGGTGCACAGTGTTCAAGACCGTGAAAATGAAATCGCGGCAGAGGGTGAAGCCGAGGTCATGCGAATCGAATTGGATGATACTGCGCGTGACCGACAGGTAAAGGCCATCACCGAAACCTCCTATTTTGAGGAATTGGCGGATGCCGCCCATCACCTGCGCGACACCCAAGACCTGCCCAATCCACCAAGTACACAGGGAGAGGGGGAAGAATAACACCCAGATCAACATCGCCGCCTCTTTGTGTTATTAAGAGAATGAAAAAAACTACCGTAACCCTTTTTGCTCTTTCCTCACGACAAAAGAAATGAAGAACATGAGCAAGCAAACAAGCGGAAAGGAATTAACCGATGAAACTTAACCGTCGTGAAGCAACCGTCCTGATTTCTGGCCTAGTTGTCGGACTGCTGTTGGGGATGATTATGGTCAGTCTTGATGAAGACCTCGCCCTGTTTGGAACGGCTGGCGGCAGTGGCAGTTCCAGCCAAGACAAAGAAGATAAGGAATCTGTGCTGTACTATCGTGTGCCCCTTACCGAAGCACAGGCATGGCTTGGCGAAAAATATCCTGAACTGAGCGAAGAGAAACAGCAGGAATGGACAGACGCCTTCGCCAAAATTGAAGAACTACCCAGTTCAGCCGATTTCTTTACCGATGCCGACTCGCTGCGTCTAGACATCAGCGACAACACCGCCAGCAACGTATTGGATGACTTCTATGCCGCGCTGACCGGCGTCGAGGCCGACAAGCTGAATGAAATTAACCAACTCGATGTCAATGAAGGCATAAGCACCTGCCTCGGGTTGTATGACGACCCCATGGAAGCCGGGATGTACCTCTACCTAAAGGTGACCAGCGAAGAAGCCAAGAAGCTGGAACTGCCCAAGGAGTGGGAAGACCTGAAACTCCAGAAGCCCGCTGAGAACGACATACTGTGGATAGACATGGGCTGCTTCCCGAACGTCGAAGCCCAATAAAACGAAAAATGTAAAAAGCGTTGTGCATGAACAAGATTTTAACAAAATGCGCAACGCTTTTTTAATCCCCGGGACGACAGAATCTATGTCGTGTCGGTTTTTAGCTTTTAACCGCTAGATACTCCAAAAACCCCGTGTGTTCTGCAAGTAAGGAGGATTTGATCATCCAGTGAACGACCAACCAAGTGCTTTCGGTAGTCCCTCATTTAAGTTAAAGGATTAGGGAGAATTTCTATGGAACGATGGAGGAAATTGACTCGCAACCAACAAATCGGCATCATCGCAGCCGCGCTCGTCCTGTTTATTGTTGGCGCCCTCCTTATTTTCGGTGGCGACGACGACCTACAGGGTACAGCAGGCGCTAATGACCGCGATAATGATGGTGTTGTTGACGAGCAAGATCGCTGTCCCGATGAGGCAGGCGATCCCAATTTGGCAGGCTGTCCCGATGGGGATAGTGACGGCGTACCGAATATAGACGACGCCTGTCCTGCCGATCCGAATGATGCAGTGGGCGACCCCTGCAACCACGATGAAGACGGCGACGGCGTACTCGATGTGGACGACGCCTGCCCGAATCTCGCCAACGATGGCATCGGCGACCCGTGTGATCCCAGTGACAACGTAGTCCCCACCGAAGTACCCACTGAGATACCAACCGAAGTGCCGACTGAGGCCCCCACTGAAGTCCCCACCGAGGTGCCGACTGAAGTGCCCACTGAAGCACCGACCGAAGCACCGACTGAAGTGCCCACCGAAGTACCCACTGAAGCACCGACTGAAGTACCAACCGAAGTGCCGACTGAGGCCCCCACTGAAGTTGCTGCCCTACCCACCGAAGAAGGTGGATCAGCGGGTGCGGCAATTAATGTTGGCTTCTCGGCGGCCATCGGCGTGGATGGCGCGGTGACCTTCACCAACACCAGCAGCGGCGATACCTTTGCGGGCTTTAGCTGGAATTTTGGCGACGGTTCAGCCGCCAGCACCGAAAACAGCCCAACGCACACCTATCTGAACGCAGGCACCTATACGGTGACCTTGACGGCAACCACCAGCGATGGGCGCACCCTTACCGCAACCAGCGATGTGGTGCTGACCGAAGAACAACTACCGCCCATTTCGTGCGCGTTTAGTATTGTGGTCGTGGGTCAGGCTGCCCCGCCCTATACCCTGCCGCTGGAAGTGCAGTTCGTCAATAACAGCCAGAACGTCACCTCCTATCTGTGGACGTTTGAAGACAACTCCACCAGCGCCGACACCAATCCGGCCAACCGCACCTATAGCGTGGCGGGTTCGTATCCCATTAAGTTGGACTGCATCAGCCCGCGTGGCAATCTGGTCGCCAATGGCAACGTGAACGCCACCGAGAGCAACACCAGTCAAACCTTCCGCGCTGGATTCACCGCCAGCCCCGGCAGTGGCGAAGTTCCGCTAACCGTTCAATTCACCGATACCAGCGTTGGCGCGGTGTCATGGGCATGGGATTTCGGCGATGGTGGCACCAGCACCGAACAAAACCCGACCCATCAATACACCACCGTTGGCGTATTTAACGTCACATTGACGGTCTCCAACGGCACACTCAGCGCGACGGCGACTGGCTCAATCGAGACGGTGCAAGCCCTCGCCCGCCCCATTGCCGATTTCAGCGTGACACCCCAAGAAGGCAACGCCCCCTTGAGCGTCACGGTCACCGCCAATGTCACCGGCGGCGAAGTCACCACCTATGAGTGGAATTTTGGTAACGGCCAAACCAGCAACCAAGCTGGCCCGCATAGCATCACCTACACCACCGCTGGCACGTACACCATCAGCTTGACGGTGAATGGCCCCGGCGGCGGCAGCAATCGCACCAAGCAGGTCTTGGTTACGACGCTGGGTGAACGAGTCGCGGCGATCTTCAGCTATCGGCTGGGTGATACCACGCCCGAAGGCAAGCAGGTCTGCTTCGATAACGCCAGCACGGGCACAATCACCAGCTATGAATGGAATTTTGGTGATGGCAGCCCGGTCAGCAATGAACAAACCCCCTGCCATGTGTATGCCGCCGACGGCAGTTACACGGTCAGCCTGCGGGTGGTCGGTGATGACAATACCAGTTCCACCGCCAGCCAGACTGTCCCGGTTGTGTCCGGTGATGTGGCCCCAATTGCCAGCTTCACCACCAACCCGTTGACGGCCCGCGTCGGGGAGACCATTAGCTTCACCGACACCTCGACTGGCGTCATCACGTCATGGGAATGGGATTTTGGCGATGGTGGCACCAGCACCAACCGCAACCCCACCCACGTCTTTACCACCAATGGCACATTCATTGTTACCCTGCGCGTGACAGGCCCCGGCGGCACCTCTGAAGCTGCCCAAGCCAGCATCACGATTGAGCTTCAGCCGCTTACCTGCGATTTCAGCGGCACGACCAGCCCCCTGCTCCTCCAGACCGTGACCTACTCGGGTTCGGTGGGCAATCGGCAAGGGCGCACCGTGACGATCTATCGTTGGACAATTGATGGCAACGAAGTCGCCTCAACGCAAAACTTGAGCAACTATCAATGGCTGACCGCCGGTTCATTCCAAGTCACCTTCTATGCTCAAACGGCGGATGGTGCGGAATGTTCCAAGACCAAGACCGTTGCGGTCAACACGTCCAGCTTTACCTGCTCGGTCACAGCCCCCAGCGGCTTGCTGCTCGGTCAGGCCAGTCTGCTGGACGGCGTGGTCAATAATGTTGGGGGGCGCACCGTCACCTATATCTGGACTGTCAATGGCGCACAGGTAGCGACAACGGAGGACTACAGCTTCGTCCAAACGACGGCTGGGCCATACACCGTCACCTTCGCTGCCACGATTGATGGCGTCTCCTGCTCGGCTGTCACCAAGACGATCACCGTCAGCGGCAACGGCATTGATACCTGCCGGATTTCCAGCGGGTCGGGCAGTCTGCTGCTCAATCAATCGTCCGGTTATAACAGCAGCGTCAATAATCCCGCCGGTCAAACCCTGACCTATGCATGGCGTTTGGTTGGCCCACCCGGCAGCGGCATTGATGTCACGGGCAGTTCGCAGAACTTCCCAAGTTATCTATTCTCGCTTCCGGGATCGTACACCCTGACCTTGACCATCACGCCCGCAACAGGCAATGGCTGTTCGGCCACCAAGACGATCACTGTCAACCAAAACGAACTGACGTGCCGGATTGATCAGGGCAGCAGCAGCATCACGGTTGGCGGCAACTCGAACTATCGCGTCAGCTACAGTGGCGCAGTCACGGGTGTCACCTATGCGTGGTCAAACGGCGGAACCACCCGTACCACCAACTACGTCTTCAACACCACCGGGTCACAAACCGTCAGTGTAACGGTCAGTGCGACCAACAGTGCCGGGTTAACCGTGACCTGTGCGGCGACCAAGACGGTCAACGTCACAGCGGTCAACACCGACATTGGCTGCGATTTCACTGGCCCAACCCTCGTCGCCCTCAACGGCACCGCCAATTACAGCGGCTCGGTCAGCAACCTGAACGCTGTCCCCGATCGCACCGCCACCTATCGCTGGTTGGTCAATGGGCAAGAAGTCGGCACCGACATCAACCTCGCCCACCAATTCCTAGCGACGGGTTCATTCACCGTCAAATTTGAGGCGACGGCTTCCGATGGCAAGACCTGCTCCAAGCAAAAGACCGTTCAGATCAAAGAGCAGTCATTGGCAGCCAACGCCAACCCGAACGCCGGTATCGCCCCGCTGACCGTGAGCTTCACGGGTATCAGCACCAACATCTATCCCGACAGTTATGTGTGGGACTTCCCCGGCGGCGGTCATGCCTATACCAAAGATACGACCTTCCGCTTCACCGAACCAGGCGAATACACCATCGTCCTACACGGCACTGGCGATCTTGGTAACATGGAAGCGACCGTCATCGTGCGCGTCGGCTCGGCTACCAATATTCGCGCCGAATTCACCCCCAGCCGCTGGAACGGTGTCGCACCGATGGAAGTCTGCTATACCGACCAAAGTCAGGGCGACCAGATCAATAGTTGGGAATGGGACTTGGACGGCGACGGGAATACCGACAGCACAGCCCAAAATCCCTGCTTCACCTACACCACCGTCGGCACGTTCGACGTAACACTGAAGGTCACAAATGTGTTCGGTCTGGAAGCCAGCGCGACCAACCGTATCCGCACCTATGGCCTTAGCGAATCCGACTCCTCGTTTGGCATCGAAGTCAAACCGCGTGGCGAAGTCTGCTTTACCAGCTACCTGAGCGCGGGCACCACCCTGACCTCATGGGACTTTGGCGATGGCAGCACCAGCACCGAATTGAACCCATGCCACACCTACAGCGAGAGCAAAGAATACACCGTGACGATGTTGGTCAACGCACAGGGCATCCCCGGCGCGATTGTCCGCAATGTTAACGTCAATGTCTCCACCTCGCTGGAACTGCCCAACCTGCGCGTTGTGGCCGTTTGTAAGGAAGACGGCTCGGCAACCTTCACGATTTTCAATGAAGGCGGCGCGATGCCCAACACCGACACCTATCGCATCACCGACGCCAGCGGCAACACCGTTCGCAGCGGCGATTTCCAACTGGGTGAAGATGAAAATCTACCCATCACCGTCAATGTACGCGGGGTGTTGACTTTCACCACCACCGACAGCAAACTCTCTGCCGACACTGAATGTCGCAAACCGACCAACCTCAAAGCCAGTGGCGTCTGCTTGGAAGATGGCAGCGGCGCTCAGTTTATGGTCACAAACGTGGACGGCGGCCCAATGGACGGCCCGATGAGCTACACCATTTCTGGCGGCTCACTGACCACCCCATTGACGGGCAGCTTCCGACTCGATGGCGACCAGAACAACAGCTTTAGCATTGACGTACCCGATGGCTATGGCGAAGTCACCTTTACCGCGACGGACGGCGAGATTACCTTGACCGCCAAGACCGACTGCGTGGAAGCCCCTGACCTCACCGTCGAAGGCCGCTGCAAAGAAGAAGACGGCTTCTCCGGCACCTACTTCCTCGTGGTCAACAACGGCGGCGCCATGCTCCAACCCGCCTCCTACACCGTGACCGACGAAGGCAATAACGTCGTGGGTCAGGGCACATTCCTGCTGGCGGAACTTGGCGCACCCAATTTTGCCAACACCCTCGAAGTCTTCTTGCCCGGTTTGTATGGCAACTTGACCTTCACTTCACCTGAATTTGAATTGACGGCTGGCAGCGAATGTGCCCAACCGCCCAAGGTCGCGGCGTCGGGTGTCTGCTCCGCTACCGATTTGACGGGCAGCACGGTCGCCTTCACCATCACCAATTCGGGCGGGGCCATGCCCAATCCGTTCAGCTACTCGATTGACAGCAGTCTCGGCCAAAACATCGAAACCGGAACCTTCCAACTCGATGCAAGCGGCACCACGACACTGACCGTCACCGTCCCAGCCGGTTACGACACCGCCATTTTGACCATCAGCGATGGCACAACCGTCGTTGCGTCCACCTCCGTTGGCGAATGTCTACCGGAAATCGTGCCCTTCAGAATTACTCCGGTCTGTGCGGAGGACTGGCTCAACACCCGCGTTTGGGATGTGACCAACCCCAATCCGTTCGCCGTGACCTATCGCTATACGGTAGATGGCAGCGCCGAAATCGGCAGCAATACCATCGAAGCGAACAGCACGCAGCGCATCACCACCACCGCCGTCACGGGCAGCAATACCCTACGTATTGTCGTCTCAGTTCCGGTGGGGGTACTCGAACTAGCCTCCGCTTCGTCGGATGGCCCATGCGATGCAGCCCTTTCCGTGAGGGCCGTCTGTGCCGAAGATGGCTCGGCAACATTCATCGTAACCAATACTGGCTATCCGATGATTGCCCCACAACCCTACCATGTGGTTTGGGTGATGACGCAGGTTGACGCAGGCACCGTCCCGGCACTCGGTCGAAACGAAACCTTCACCGTCACTGTCCCCGGCTGGTATGAGTCGCTGACCTTCCGTACAGGCTACACCACGCCGGATGCTCAGGGTCAAGGCGGCCTCTTTGCCGAAACGACCACTGAATGCGCCAAACCGCCGAAACTGACTTTCACCAAAGTCTGCTTGGAAAATGGACATGCCCAGTTCACCATCACCAATGAAGGTGGCGACATGCCCGAAGCCAGCACCTTCCATGTCACCGACAGCGAAGGTAATGAAGTCGCCTCCGGTCAGGTAAGCCTAGTTGCCAACGAAAGCCAAATCGTCGAAATTACCGACACGTTTGGGACGTTGACCCTCACCGTAGATAACTTTGAAGGCTCGGTCTCGACCACCTGCTACGAACCCCCTGCCCTAGAATACGGCGGCGTCTGCTTGGAAAACGGCGAGGCTCGCTTCACCGTCACCAACAGCGGCGGCGATATGAGCTTGGGCAATCAGAGCAAGTCCTATGAAGTCCGCGACAGCGAAGGCAATGTGGTCACCAGCGGTATCATCACGCTTGGCAACAACCAAACGCTGCAAATCCCGATTGTCGGCACCTATGGCCCGCTGGAATTGTATGTCGAAGGCGAAGAAGGCGCGGTTGCCAATACCGAATGCTACAAACCCCCGTCACTTTCGGCGGAAGGCGTCTGCAAGGTAAATGGCGCGGCTGAATTCGTCGTCTATAACAGCGGTGGCGATATGAACCTCGGTGACCAGACGATGGATTACGTCGTACTGGACAGCGAAGGGAATGAAGTCGCCAGCGGCACACTCGCATTGGGTGAAAATGCAAGCACCACCATCCTTGTCGAAGGCACGTATGGCGAACTGACGTTGATGCTGGAAGACGAAAGTGTTCTTGCCACCACCAACTGCCAACCGCCCCAAGAACTCTCGGTTGAGGGGTACTGCCAAGAAGACGGCTCGGCTCAATTCGTCATCTACAACGGCGGCGGGGATATGGATGCTGAACGCGCCCAACCCTACACCGTAACCGACAGCGAAGGCAACCAAGTCGCCAGCGGCACAATTCAACTCCTCAATGGTGAATCGCTGGTGGTTGACATCACCGGCACCTATGGCCCGCTGACCTTCACCTCCGAAGGCCTCAGCCCGTTGTCGGCCAATACCGAGTGCTACAAGCCCCCGGCGCTGGTCGGTAATGCGGTCTGCCTTGAAGGTGGCGTGACGCAGTTTGTCATCACCAACAACGGTGGCGACATGGTGTTGGGCAACCAACAAGTGCCCTATATCATCACGTGGGTACAGACGCTCATCGGCGACGACTATGCTATGTCAGCAACCGGCATCGTCGAACAAGGGACGCTGGAACTTGGTGAAGGCGAATCCCAGACATTCACGATTTCCGACCTATTTGGCGAAATCCACTTCGACACCATTAGCGAAGGTGGCCCACAACTCCACATTAGCTCATTGTGCTATCAACCCCCTGCTCTGACCGCTTCGGGCGTCTGCCTTGAAGACGGGTCAGCCCGCTTCACCGTTGCCAACAGCGGCGGCGATATGCGTTTGGGCAATCAACAACAGCCCTTCACCATCACCGACTTTGAAGGTGAATCGGTGTCGAAGGGTACGTTGGAACTCGGCGCGGGAGCAAGCATTGACATTCAAGTGGACGGCGTCTATGGCCCGTTGACCTTCTCGTCCGAAGGCCTCAGCCCGGTCACCGCCAACACCGAATGTTACAAACCGCCCGTGTTGTCTGCGGTTGGCACCTGCGTTGAAAACGGCTCGGCCCTCTTTGTCATCTACAACGGCGGCGGCGATATGGCGGCGGGCAACCAGCAGCAGCCTTACTCCATCACCGATGAAGAAGGCAACGTTGTCCTCGAAGGCACTCTCGCCATCGCTGAAAACGAGAGCTTTAGCCTACCCGTACCCGATGTTTGGGGCACACTCACCCTGACCAGTGATGGCCTAAGCTCGATCTTGGTCAACACCACCTGCTATCAACCCCCGGCCCTGTCGGTCATCGGCTTCTGCAAGGAAGACGGCTCGGCGCAATTCGGCATCACCAACAATGGTGGCGATATGAGCGAAGGCAACCAACAGGTGGACTACCTCATCAAGAACGAATACGGCCAAATCTTTGAACGTGGCACGCTCGATCTGGATGCGGGTGCTTCCCAAGACTTCTTCATCAACCGGCCCGGTGAAACGGTGATCTTCGAGACCGCCGACCTCTCCGCGACGGCCCAAACCTACTGCGATGTGCCCGGTGATGTTCCGCCCAGCACACCCGATGAACCCGAACCCGTCTGCGGCTACACCACCGAGACTATCAACGGCTTCCCGGTTGTCATCATGACCAACCCCGAACTCTGCTCCAACGAACAGGGCGAACGGGAATGGACGCCGATTGAAGTTGGCCCGGCGGTCTGCCCAGACTGGCTGCTGTATCACACCAACCAAACGGGCGACTGGGAAGTCTTCCGTCTGGGTGAACTACCCGATAACCCCGGTGCCGATGAAAACCTGTCGAAGGGTGTCGGCTTCCGTATCTACGACATGGCCCCCACCAAGTCACCCGATGCTCAGTGGATCGCCTTTGCCTCCAACCGTGATGGCAACTGGGAAATCTACATCGGTTCGGTGGATGGTCTAATCCAACAGCGCGTCACCAACACGCCCAACGCCATTGACATTGACCCGATGTGGTCGCCCAACGGTCAGTACATCGTGTACGAATCCGCCCGCGACGGCAATTGGGAACTGTATATGGTGGACGTGGCAAGTGGTGTCGAAACCCGCCTAACCGATGATGCCGCCAACGACATCAACGCCTTCTGGCACCCCGATGGCAGCAAGTTGCTCTTCCAAAGTGACCGCGAAAACGGCCTGTGGCAGATTTACGAACTGACCGTTGCGACGGGTGAAATCGTCAAACTCAGCGATGGCAATGGTTACGACCATGACGCCTCCTACTCGTTCAATGGCGACAAGATTGTGTTCCGTTCCTACCGCGATGGTTCGGACAAGAGCGCGGTCTACGTCATGAACGCCGACGGCACCGAAGTTCAACTCATCTCCGATGTCGCTGGCGACGCCACCACCCCGGTGTTCTCGCCCGATGACAGCGTAGTGGCCTATCAATCCGATGTGGACGGCGACCTCGACATCTATGTGTACGAGTTCAGCAGCGGCCTAACCCGCCAACTGACCGACAACACGATTCCCGACTATGCCCCCACTTGGTATTGCGAATCCACGACGATTGTCTGGACATCCGACATTACCGAAGACCCGAACGTCTTCTCGACCAACGCCCTGCCGATTGACGCCCCGGCGATCATCGTGGAAGAAGAGGCCAGCCAACTGACCTTTGACCCCAACGCTGACCAATATCCGCAGAACGCCCCGTCAGAAGAAAACGCCAGCCGTCAGCGGTCACTCCCCTCGGCTGAGAAGTAGCCCTTTCGCGTGATGGGATAGAGGGCATCAACCCCCTCTATCCATCCCAAACAATTAGCCCTCGGCTTGTGAATATGCAGGTTGGGGGCTTTTGATTTTTCAAGCGAACGGTTTTGAAAGAATAATCTGCGGTATCATAGAAAGATGTGAAAGTGAAAGGCGAGGTTGTTATGGAATTGCTCAAAACCGCCATCACCCCCGAAGCATTTGAGCAGATTGCGGCGCTACCAGAAAACGCGAATCGTATTCTCGAATTGATTGACGGGGAGATTGTGGAAAAAATGGGGTCGAATCTACTGTCCTCACGGATTGCCACGCGCATTGCCCGGTTTATTGACCAATTCTTGGATACTAACCCCATCGGTCATGTCACAGGTGAGGCGGGGATTTATCGAGTTTTTGGTAATGATTTTGCGCCGGATGTCGGCTATATTTCCAAAACACGCCTTCCCCAACTCGATTACGAGCATCTCTGCCCCTTATCGCCTGATTTAGTGGTTGAGGTGGTCTCATCGTCCGACAAAGAAAAGCGTTTGGCCTTCAAAATCGGCAATTATCTCGCGGCGAAAACCGTGATTTGGGTCGTGTATCCGCTGGACAAAGAAGTGCATGTTTATATCCCCGGTGAGCCTGTCCAAACCCTCGACATTAACGGGACACTTGATGGCGGAAACATCCTGCCGGGATTTACATTGGCAGTCAAGGAGATTTTCCCGCAGTAACGCTAATCCTTCTTCTCATCCGCAGCTCGTTCGGCATCACGTTTTTCCAACGCTGCCTGCACCCGCAAAAACATCCCGCTAATCGTCGCCGGCGCATCATAGTCCATATCCATCGGGTCGGGGGCGTTTTCATCCACCAGTTCACTTACTGGCACGACCTTCGCGGCGGGCACTTGCTCCAATAAATTGGCCTTATCAAACTCGCCCATCTGAATTTGACTGGCCCAATTCGCACTTTCTTCAAGGGTACGGGTCGTAAATCGCACCTTTTCCGCCAAGAAACGCAGCACTTCCAAAATGACTGGGGGGCGCGATTGGATAAACATATTAAACTGCTGGCGCGGCAGCATCAACACCTGCAAATTGCTGGTGGCACGCGCACGGGCCGAACGCGGTTGACCGTCCATCAAGGCCAATTCGCCAAATGGCATCCCGGCCTCAAAACTGCGGATATATTTTTCGCGCCGTTCGCTGTCAATTGCATAAATACTCAGACTGCCTTTTTCAATCAGGTACATGGCGTCGCCATCATCGCCCTGATCGAACAGCACCTGACCATCAACATAGCGGCGCGGCACAATGGCCCGGCTGAGATTTTCCAGTTCCGGCAGGGGCACACTCGAAAAAATGGAGACTTTCTTCAGACTTTCGGCGCGGCGTTCCAATTCTTGGGGGTCAACCGTCTTGGCCCGCTGCGACAAATTCATAAATACGTCAAAGCGGTGGACGTGTTCGGGATCATATTCGCCAATGCCGTCAGTAAGTTGATCCCAGATACCTGTATCTTCGGGCGGGAACACGTTGCGGATAAACGACATGATGTACACGCCGAGTTCGTTACGGATTTCGTCAATTTCCTCGCGCAGTTTGGCAATATCGGCCTCCCACGCCTCACGCAGACGGTCGGAGGTGGGGTTACGTAGATTATTCCTCAATATCCCGATATTGGCTTGGGCCACAAACAGGCGGCGGATGGGTTTGACCTTTTCCTCACCAAAAAATTTGCCGAGTTCGGATAATAGCTGTTCAATCTGTTGGCTACCGAGTTTTTGTACGGCTTTGGTTTCGGCGGCGGTCACACCCACGCTCAACCCCAGCGTCTCGGCAAAACGTTTCTTCTCTTGGCTCAAGCCCTGACCAATCAGGTTGGCAATCAAAGCCCCACCACCCAAGCCAATCCCGACCGCGACCAGCAGCATCAATGAACCGGATAGCGACCGCACCGCATTATTAAAGACGACATGGATGGCAATCGCGGTCAAAATACCGACGATGGGCCATGTAAATTTTTCGCGGTCAACCGAGCGACGAATACGCCCCAATGAAATCCCGACCATCGCGCTGGCAGTGGCGTGCATCAACGAGGCCGATAACACGCGGCTGATGGCAAGCGATAGGCTGGCTTCGGTACTGGACAGATAGCTGATATTTTCGGCGACGGCAAAACCGATCCCCGCCCCAAACCCATAGGTCGCCCCATCCACAACATACCGGAAGGTCGGGCGTTGAATCAGGTAGACAAGGATGAGCGATTTGAGGATTTCCTCAATAACTGGGGCACCAAACCGCACCAAATAATTGAGGCCAATATCACCGACAATCGAGGTATTGATGTAGTAGGCCGCGCCGAACGCACCGACTGCCCCCCAGCCAATACAAATCAGCACGGTGCTAATTTTGCCCGTGCCGAAAAGGTCAAACGCATCAATCATGTAGATCGCCAAGACGGGAATACCGACGGCGATAAGGTACGCAATCAGTTCATTGGTATTCATTTTTAATGGGGCAGACTTCCTGCAAGATATTTGATCGTTATCTTCTATCTTCGCCGCTTCATTAAAAAGAATACCGCGCTTCCTAGTCCTCCCGCAACCACAGCCAGCACTATCGCTTCCATCACGCTCAAATTCCCGACGGCAGTCCCCGCAAGACCGCTGTCATTGCTAGTTGTGCCGCTTCCCGAAAACAGAATCCCGACGCCAAGTATGACGATCAGCGCCGCCGCCATACCCACCAACTGCACCATGCGTTGATTCGGCCATTTGCGAACCTTAGCGCGTTGCAGCAGATCGAATTCCTGCCCCAACCGCCGCGACAAGCGCATACTATAGGCGGGGTCAGGTGGCGAATCGGGGTCAATCACATCGCGTAGCTGAATGATGACCCGTTCCAAATCGCGGGTACTGGTTGAAGTGCTCATCGGTCTTCCTTCCAATACGGCATCGGTCAGTGCCGCCAAATCATTGTCTCGTTCGGTGTTTGTCACGCCGCACCTCTTTTAATGTATAGTTCCACCGACTTGATCCCGTAGCGCCTCAATTGCCCGCCGATACAGCGATTTGACTGCATCCAGCGTCTGGCCCCGTTCGTCCGCAATCTCTTGGAAACTCAGGCCATCGGCGAACCGCAGCATGATGATTTCCTGATAATGTTCGGGGAGGGTGTGCAGCGCCTTCTGAATCAACCCTTGTTCATCTAAAGAATCCGTCTCATATAATCCTGCCCGCGCCGTATGCTCAACATCTTCAAGGCTAACTTCCCCACCGGGATTCCCGCCTTTTCCACGTCGGCGATAATAATCGGCAATCTGGCGGTTAACGATGGTGTACAACCATGTGTTGAACTTGGCCCGCCGCTCAAATTTTGGCAGCGAACGCACCACCGCAACAAACGTTTCTTGCGTCACGTCCTCCGCATCCTGAGGTGGCACCCGGCTCTTAACCCGGTTATACACCTTTGCCAGATAGCGATTGTAGAGGGCCATAAACGCATCTTTATCACCCTGTTGAGCCAGAACTGCCAACTGCTCGTCGCTGGCATCTCGGTTAATCATTTTCTTGCTGTTCCTTTTGTCGTAAAAGCCAGCCAAAACGGGTTGCCAAAAGTTGAGAATTCGTACATTTCAGAAATAATTCATAAATTCTATCTTTGTCACGCGAGGCAAACTGCTTTGCACATGGTATGAAGTATATCCGAGATTAGGTCGCTATAAAAATGCCCGTTTTTCGGCGGCAGGCAACAAAAAAGCCGCCCCACTTGAGGCAGCCTTTACAACCACTTCCGAGATTTCAGAGAATTATTCGCTCGGCGGGACCAAAACCCCATCAATCAAATAGATGATGCCGTTGCCCACCCGGAATTGCAGCACCAGATTGGCTGTCCCGTTAACGGTAAACGATTCACCGGGGGTATAAGCCACATCCAAGGTTGCCCCATTCAGGCTGGTGGCGGTATGTTCGCCGACCAGTTCATTGGGTGAAAGATATTCCGGCACGACGTGGTAGCTCATAGCTTCCGCCAGCGTCGTGGGGTCATCCAAATTCATAATCCCCCCCGATAGTGCAGCGAAGGCCGCATTACTGGGCGCGAATAGGGTAAACTCCCCTTGGTCAAGCATTTCTAATAGTCCCGTCGTCGTCAATAAGTCCACCAAAACCGATACACGGCTTTCCGGTAGGGCCGCACTCGCCATAAGATAATCCGGCATGTTGTCTTGGGTCGAGGTGAAAAAATTGCGGTGAATATCGGGGAAAGCACCTGTCAAATAAGCGATGGCGGTGGTTCCCGGCACGGCAAAATATTCGGACTCAAACAAAATGGTATCCGGCTGACCGACCGCCGTCGCCCCGGCTGTGAACAACCCCAGAGGCGCTGCCGCAAGCCCATATTCACCGAAACCGAGTTCCGTCATCACAATGGAATCCACAAAAAACACATCCACTGGCGGCGCACCCACGCCATTTTGAATGATAATCGCATTACTGCCTGTGTCTTGATAATTCGCCAGCACGGTCGTTTCATCAATCACCACCAGATTCGGCGTAGGCGTTTCATATTCCCCCATCGTAGCAATGGTATATTGATGGCCCTCCACCGCTTCGATTTCAACCGACGCGACCGGCTCAGTTGAACCAACCGCAGAAATCGCAAGGGTATGCGTTCCCGGCTCAATCACCGCCAAATCGGACGTGATGACATAATGCAAATTGGGCCAGATGATCGCCCCGTCTAGCCATACATCGGCTTGCGGCAAAACCATTTGAATCAGGCGGATTTTGGTTTCGGGAGCATCTTGCCGCGCCACAGCGGGACGGCCTGCGGGGAAAACAACTACTAGACTAAGCAGCACAAACAATAGAACAATAGACTTCTTCGACATAGGGGTATCCTTTTGCAACACTTACCGTAATGACGTTAGGTTTCCCCACCTATGTCCAACAGTCTATGCAAAACCCGCTATGGGCACAAGTCATCTATTAACTTCTCCCGTACAGTTCTTTAAGTATTTGTGCCACTTATTCGAGATCGGGATAGGGTCGTCCTGTTTTTGCTAAATAGCGTTGTCGAACTCGTTCACGGCGTTCTTGGTCGGATAGCGCCAATTCCATATGCCGGGCCGCACTCGCCTCAAGACGTTGATCTATTTCCGCTTGGTGGTCATAGTAAAATGCCCATGCTGAATGAATTTCCGCTGGGGTGAGTCCATAATTTTCACAAATGCGTTCGACGGGCCATTCAGGGTCATGAATCAGACGCGACAAAAACTCAACTGTGACGCCCTTGCCCACAATCCGATAGTATTCAGAATTGGGTTTTCGCTCAATATTCGTCATCTCTCGCAGGCCAGTACCCAATCTACTTCTGATCCGATTTTTTCAGCGGCGCGGTCTTGGGCAAGGCCGGCAGCGTATCATGCATACTCGACGCGACATCCTTACCTTTATCGGCCTCGGCGTTGTCGGGCAAGGGTGGCAGTTTGGCGGTGCCGCGTGATTGAGCCTCGCGGATGTCAGGGGCGGTGTGGTCTATCATCCGTAGTGCATTTTCGCGCACATAGGCATCCGGTGTACCGGCCTCCGGTCGCAGCGCCATGATCTGTTGACGCAGATTCGCCACTAATTGCAATAATTCCTCATAGCTCGGTTGTTTATCAGACATAGCCCCTCATTTCAGCATAAACAAAGATTAATTTTCAAGAGTGTCCCACGCCGCCGTCTGCATAATGGGCACAAAGCGGCGCAGTGTATTATTCCCTGTTTTTTTGGCGACTTGCAAGGCGAGATAGGCCTGTAGAAATAATTCCGGCCCGTTGTCGGCATCCTGTGGGCAAAAGCTAACCCCCATATTGGCCCCAACCCGTACCCGCCGCCTCGCAAATTCCAATTCGACCCGCCCAATCGCGCTCATCAATCCTTCGGCCCATTCAAGACTGCGACTGACGGCCTCCCCTGCCAAATCGGTCAGCAAGACTCCAAATTCGTCGCCATCCAAACGCCCCATCAATGCCCCGGCGGGTGCGTGCGCCTTGATGATGTCCGCCACCTCACGCACCAGCGCATCTCCGGCGGAATGGCCCAATGTCGAGTTCACGCGCTTGAGGCCCTTCAAATCTATCAGCACCAAGCCGACGCCTTTTTCGCGCACTTCGGCCCGTAAAATAATTTGCTGCAAGCGTTTTTCAAAGCGCCAACGGTTCGGCAGGCCCGTCAGCAGATCAAACATGATGTCTTTTTCGCCACGCGGCCTTGCCATCAATAACTCCCCACGACTTCCCACGTATTCGGCCCAACGTTCACCGAATAGAGCCGCAGGACAATGCCCTTGCCGTGATCAATATAGAAATAGGCCGTGCCCGTTGTTACTGGCATGGTTTGGATACGACCCGCGAAGGCCACCTCTGGCGCATAGGCCCACCCCAACGCCTGCCGAATTTGGGGATTTTCGCGCCATACCTTGCCAATCGCCCCGGTCGGTTGATAGCGGCCCGTCGGCGGGATGATGGTCGCATCACTAAACGGCTGACTGGCATCCCATGTATCAATCACCGTTTCCCAATAGCCCGTATTATAGATGATATAAAGTGTGCCGCGTGGGTCGGCTGAACCAGTCGGTGCGGCATAACGATAGACCCGCCCCCCTTCAAAATCCTGTCCGGTCGCCGCCAGCGTTTCCGTCGCCATCGGGCACAACCCGGAAGCATCACCCATGCCCGCTGTAAAGGTGAAGAAAAACGCGCCACTGCACCCCGGCGGAATATACGCCGTTGGCTGAACGGGCACAATCGGCACACGCAATTGCTGTCCGGCAAAGATCGCATCGGCATTAAGCAGACAGTTGGCCTGTACCAATACGTCTATGGTTGAATTGGTACGTTCCGCAATGCCCGACAGCGTATCCCCCGACGCCACCACCATGACAGGCCAATCGGTGCGCGGCGTACAGTTGGGATTGGTATTGTTCCCTGTGTTACCTGTGTTGCCTGTGTTACCCGTGCCGCTACTGATCGTTACGGTCGGCGTGCTCACAATGGCGCTGGCGGTGGCATTGGCTTGGGCCACAATCGTCAAATCAGCGGTCGGAATGGCGGGGCGCAAGGTGGGGGCTTGCTCGCTGTCACCCTCGGTCAATGAACATGCCAAAGTTAGGGCTACCCACAAGGCCATGAGCAATCCGAGTCGTCGTTTCATCCCACCCTCTCCCAGAGATTATCAATCGTATCCACCAGCGATTATACGCCAAAAATTTCCGCACGAATATTCTAGCCCTCGTCTACCCAATCACACATGTTTTTGATGCCAAAAGTCACTCCCCCATCCACCACCGCCGCCTAAAATTAATAATCAGTTTAGGAGGTAAAATATCATGAGGTTGCACCGGGTCAGACTCGTCGCAGCCTTTATTGCATTACACCATCCACACGACTGCCCCTTGATTCTCCTCACCAGCTATCCCTACGTAAGGAGTTTGCTATGTTGAAGGTTCATACTTGGATTCGCATCGCAGCACTCATCGGGATTCTTCTGGTCAATCTAGTCGTCGGTATCGAAGCGGCGGCGGGTATCAGCTATACGGGTACGCTAAGTTCCGGCCCCGGCGCAAATGGCGTCAGCGATGTGACCTATCAAGTCACGGCAGACCTCGGCGAAACACTCTATGCAACGCTGACCTATTCCGGCTATAACAACTGCGGCGGCGGCTGGATCATTGTCAGTTTTGATCGGCACGGGGTCTTTCCAATTATGGGCGGCCTGTTGGGTGATTATTCCGGCAGCGCCACCTATGCCTATACCGCTACCTTTACCCCCTTTTGGGACGGGGATGTCGAGGTGAAGGTGGAAATCGCCTGTCGGCACGCCACCTCGGTTCTTCAGTCAATGACGATGAACTACACACTGACGATTGAGTTACCCGACGACGCCGAAGACCCCTATGCCGAAGAAGAAGCGGCTGGACTGCACCGATTAACCGGGGATATGGGGCTACCCGTGATCGTCTACACCCCCACACCCGACAATGACGCTCTTTTTATGGACATCTGGCAGTTGGATGAACAGGGCGTTGGACAGCCTGTTCTCTATATTTCCGCCGACGAATTAACAGCCCTGCCCGACTTGCCCGTCGAAAATATCCTCATTGCCAGCGACGGCTTGATAAGCGTATACAAGCTACGGACGGGCGAATATCAGGTCAATGTCGGGCCGTTAGCCGATGGCAAGGTGCATGTCCTAATCTTTGATGACATCCCCCCGACCTACACCTATGGCTATACGTGGGATGTGATAACACCTGCCCCTTAATCGGTCTACTGATACCAAATTCGGTTGAGTGATGGTTGTTCAACCCTACCCCTGCCGCCTCCCCAAACATAGTTCACACTTCGACACTTTTGGGACGTAGGCGGGGAAAATTCAACCTCACCCCAACCCCTCTCCACTTAGAGAGGGCTTCAATACGCCGTTCCCGACTCCCCCTCGCCAAATGGAGAGGGGGTTAGGGGGGTGAGGTAAATCAGGCCAATATCGCGCACTTATCCCCTTCTCGAAAACCTGTCGTAGCGTGAAAAACATAGGGAGGGGAGTACGCCTTGTATTAAAGCCCTTCCCTGTGTTCGGGGAAGGGTTTGGGATGGGGTCAGCCTTTACCCGAATTTGGATGAGAGGTTATGGACATGATAGCGTTACGTTTTTGGCGAATTGTGCTGGCAATGGGAACACTCACCCTCGGCTTGCTTGGGTCAGCACCGACCACGCAGGCCGATAGTCCCTTGGCCTTCTCTGGCTCAGTCGGCACATTCTTGAGCAATACCATCTGGGCCTATACCGATACTGACAGCTATACGGTCTACGCCGAAGCTGGTCAGGCGGTTACCCTCGACCTCACCTATTCCGGCGTGTGTGGTTATGCGTCCGCCCGTCTCGATGTTTCAATCGGCACGGTGGTCGGCTCATTTGATCTCCCGCCGATGGGTGGAAGCGGCTACATCTCGTTTAACGGCACACAGTCCTACTCTCGGGTCATGCCAACGTCCGGTGTTATTCAACTTACCGTCACCATTAATTCCATCTCGTTCGGCAGCATCCCGTCCGGCTGTAGTTTCGGCTATGACATGACCGCAACCGGCGCAAGCCTTACCCCTATCGCCGCCGACCAAGCAGCGGGTCTGGTGCGTGTGCCGGATGCCGCCTTGCCCATTGTCATCTATACCCCGTCTGCCATCCATGACAATCCGTTTATTGACATCCGCGACTTAACGGGCGCACCTTTGCTGTATATTTCGGCAGACGAGCTAGCAGCCCTGCCCGATTTTCCCATCGAAAACACCCTGATTGCCAGCACCACCGATGGCTTCGTCACCGCCTATAAGCTGACCACTGGCGAATATCAGGTCAATGTCGGGCCACTGACCGATGGCAAGGTGCATGTCGTCATTTTTGATGGCATCCCACGCACCCACACCTATGGTTATACATGGTCGCCTGTCGCCGATTAGGTTTTTGGATACTGATACCGAATTCGGGTAAGCACTAACCCCTTAAGAAGGCCGTTTTCTCCCCTCCCTATGTTTGGGGAGGGGCCGGGGGTGGGGTCAAAAGGCATCCTTCAATCGAATTCCATATGACCACCTCAATTGGAAGGGTGTACCAACATTCTCGGATGCGCCTCTTTAATTTTCTTCATTTTCATGCGATAATTTTAAATCCGATTGACATTATATAGAAGTTTATTTTAGAATATTCAATATAGTGTTTAATTCTAGGCCTATGGTCGAATGTATGCAGCGAACCTCACCCCCCGGCCCTCATTTGGCGAGGGGGAGTCGAGAACGGCGTATTGAAGCCCCTCTCTAAGTGGAGAGGGGTTTGGGGTGAGGTCAACCGCTTCACCCGTCGCTCGCCTATTTCGGCACACGGCTTAGGCTCGATTTCAAGGAGTCCCCATGACCTCTAGCCCGTCTCTTGCCCTTACCTTGCGTCACCCTACCCTAGAGGATGTGCCCGCCATCACCCAACAAATCAATGCCGCCCATTTTCACGATACGGGTATACCAACGGTCGTCACCGAAGAACGCTTGCGTAGTTTGTGGGAAGCGCCGGGGATTGACGTACCGGGGAGTGTCTATTTGGCGCATGACCCGGATGGTCAACTGGTCGGGTTCGCCACCTGCATCAGCCTACCCCCCTATGCGGAAATCGAGACTGAAATCACGGTAACGCCCGAACTGCGTGGACAGGGTATCGAAGAAACGCTTTTGCAGGCCGTCATTGACCACGCCATCCGCGTCCATCTGCCCCAAGCCGACCCCACCAGCCAAATTGTCCTAAAAGCCTCAGCCGATGAACGTTCGCTTTGGCAGAATCAGTTTTTGCAGACCCACAATTTTCAGGTGGCACGTGGCTTTTGGAAAATGCAAATAGATTTTGATGGCCCCCTGCCGACCCCAGTTTGGCCCGCTGGCATCGAACCGCGAACCTATGACCCCGCCACCCAGACCCAAGCCGTTTACAATGCGGTCATGGATGCCTTTTCCGAACATTGGGGGTTTCATGGCATCCCATTTGAGCAGTGGGAATTTATCATTAACCGCGACTGCCCCGACCCGACCCTGTGGTTTAACGTCTGGTCAGGTGATGAGATTGCCGGGTTAGCCCTCTGTACCGCCGAGCGCCCCGACACGCCCGACATGGGTTATATCGCCGATCTCGGTGTCCGGCGCAATTATCGCAAATTAGGCTTGGGGCTGGCCCTGCTGCATCATGCTTTTGGGGAATTTCAGCGACGCGGCAAGACGGGGGTCAATTTACATGTGGACTCGGAAAACATGACCGGGGCAACCCGCCTATATGAACGGGCCGGGATGCACATTATTGAAACCTCATGGAAATATCGGCGGGTGCTGCGCGAAAGCACCCCCTCATCATAAAATCCGCTTCAAGCGATAGGAGTGCCATCATGACGGTCACAATCATCTAACGCGCGTTCGGTTAAGCCTTCATGTTTTGCCAGATGCCAATTCAATACGCCTATTTTCGTAGGGGATGGCCCTGTGCCATCCCGTCTTTCTCAAAACAGGGCGCACACGGGGTACGCCCCTACGGTTGACAACAGCCTTGTAGGGGCGTGGTCTATGACCCGCCCTGCCTTTGAAACTATTATCCCTTAACTGAACGGCCTATCGGTCTATGACCCGCCCTCCCTTTGCAACCACGCGCTTGCCAAGACTTGGTGGTGAGTTGATGGTTGCCCGAATGCGAACCAATCCCCCATCATACCAAAAATCCCGCCCGCCTAACGGCCAAATATAACCCTCCCCCATAACCGATGACGGCGTTTGACAAACGCATCCCGTTTCACATTATCCATTATCTCTCTATTACGCACAACACTATAAATCATTACCTACTCTCTCAAAATATGTAAGTAATGGCTTTTAATTGCGGCGACAATAAGGTGAGCATAATCATTTTTTCGGCGGAACAAGACGCTCCAATTCTGGCAGCAACACCACGCTTTCCTGCTCATTGGGGTCGGTGCGGGCGATCACGGCGGTACAAGGTTCAGTCTGGCTGAGATTGCCGGGTAAATGTGGCATCCCCGCCGGAATATACAAAAATTCCCCCGCCCGTATAATCATATACTCGCTCAGATTTTCGCCGTACCACATCTCCGATTCGCCGCTAATGACATAAATGGCGGTTTCATGCTGTTCGTGCAGATGCGCTTTGGCCCGTCCCCCCGGCGGAATGACCAACAGGTGCATACATATCCCCTGCGACCCCACATTCTCCGCCGCAATCCCCTCAAAATAGCTAAAGGCTTGTTTGCCCTCATACGTCTTGCCCGGTCGAACGATTTGACAGGTTGGTTTAGCTGCGTTTGCCATAAATGTCCCCTTATTGTAAAAAGTAGTGACCCACAGCATTTGAGTCGTCAATTTTAGGCTGATGGGTCAAAGGATTTTTTGCAATGCCGCACCCTGCCCGTATTGACCGCACCACCATCATCCAAACTGCCCGCGCCATGATGGAATTGGAGGGGGTAGATGGCCTGTCGGTCAATCGTTTGGCGGCGGCACTCGGCGTCAAGCCCCCTTCACTGTATCATCATTTTGCCAGCAAGGCCGCCCTCCTACGTGAAATCAACGCCGAAACCAACGCCGGTCTGGTCAAGGCCATGCACACCGCCTTGCACACGTCCGACACCCCTCTGCCCCAAAAAATCTTGGCAATGGCGCTGGCCTATCGCTCCTATGCCCATGAACACCCCGTCAGCTATGGCCTTGCCTATACCAATGTGGTGGCGGAACTGCGCCCCGACCCCGAATTTTTGGAAAAATTGGCCCTGACCCTGCAAGTACATATCGCGGAATTGGTCGGGCCGGGGGAGTCGCTGCCTGCCCTGCGTGGCTTATGGGCATTGGTGCATGGTTTTGTCGTCCTCGAACTGGGGGGGCAGTTCCAGCGCGGCGGTGATTTGGATGCCACCTTTCAAAAGGTCGTCATGGCCCAAATTGACGGCTGGCAGTCCTAACCCTCCGCTTGGGTAATATTTCCCACGCCATTCGTGAAAATTGTATAGCCAAACTCAATCTCATGGTATAATTCGATTAACTGGTGGGTAATTTTACTTAGGAATACTAGCACGGAGGGGAAGTAGGTTATGTTCAAGAAGCTAAATTCCAAAATCGGCCTCACATTCCTAATTGTGCTTGCCCTGCTCATTGTCGGGGTAGCCTATATTCTCTATACCTCGGATGCCGAAGAGGTGAAATCCGCCCGCCAAAGTTCGGAGGGGCGACTGGTTGAATCTGATGATGTAGTAATAGAACGGGCAGGCAATTGGACGGCCCAAACAGCCCAATCCGCCAGCAGTGGCAGCTATCTCTATAGCAGCGGCAGCCCCGATGATGTCTTGACCTTGACCTTTGTCGGGTCACGGGTGGAGGTGATTTACACCACAGGCACCAGTTTGGGCACGCTGGCAGTGGATGTTGACCATACTGTCCTACGAACCATCATCACCGCCGACCAAGCCACGAAATATCAAGAACTCACCGTAGTAGATTATTTGGACGATGGCCTGCACACCTTACGGGTCTATGCCCAAGAAGGCGGCGTCATTGGGATTGATGCGTTTAAGGTATCACGTACTGGTGAAGAGGCTATTGTAGTTGACATGTCCAAGCTGAACTCTGACGAGATAGCAACTGTTCAGGCTGATGGTATGATACATGTGATTGTTAGCTTGGTCGATCCAGACCCCCCGCCATGGCCCTCCAACAGAGTCCGTGACGCAAAGCAGGTAGAACAAGTTCAGGATCGCGTATTAACAGGTTTGAAAACAGGTCGCCTTGAGGAGGTGTACAAGTATACAAGTGTAGCTGGATTTTCGGGGTATGCTGACTTAGAGGCTGTTTTAGCTCTACAAGCAAACCCGTTGGTGATAGATATCACTCTCGTGATTCCACTTTCCTCTCAACTCCATGAAAGCACTCTCACCCTTCAAGTAAATTCAGTTCGTGACATATATAACCTACGAGGGCAAGGTATGGTGGTGGCAGTTCTTGACTCAGGTGTTGATACTGACCATCCAGACTTGAGTGATGATATTTTGCTTCAGATGTATGATAAAAGCCTCTATCCCGCTTGCCGCATCTAGCTCTCCGCCACAACCGCCCATTTTTCGCCCCATTCGCGCAGTGCATCAATCACAGGCCACAGCGTTTGACCATAATCCGTGAGGGTATATTCGACCCGCACTGGCACTTCGGGGTAAACGGTTCGGCTCAAAATCCCCTGTTCTTCCAAGCTACGCAAGCGTTCGGTTAAGGTTTTGGCGCTGATGCCCTGCAATACCGAGCGTAATTCCCCAAAGCGTTTTGTCCCGGTAAACAGTTCGCGCAAAATCAGCAACGTCCATTTGCCATCCAGCACCTTCACCGCCCGTTCAATCGGACAACCTTTTTCGCCCACAATCCGTCTCCTTGGCCCAATAGTTTAAAAAATGAAACTATAGCACTATTATGTAACTACTTTACAATAGTAACTAACTCAGATAACCTTGTCAATATCAGGTTCAAATTCAACTGTATGGGAGAGACTATCGTGAGTAATTCAAAGGCGGCACTGCGTTATACATTGGGGTTTATCGGGGTCGTGCAAATTGTACTGGGGCTGATTTTCATCTTCATGCCTGCCCAATTCGCCGATATGCTAGATTTAGAAGCCGCACCGGGTTGGGCGTTGTGGATGTTCACGATGTTTGGCGCACGGGCACTGGGGTTCGGTTATGGGATGTTTATCGCCATGCGTGACCCTGCGCGTCATGCGGCATGGCTGGTTGCGATGATCGGGGTGCAGGCGGTGGATTGGCTAGGGACGGTCTTCTATCTGATAGATGGCAGTGTCACCTTGATGCAGGTCTCCACCGCGCCATTTCTGCCCATCCTCTTCATCGCTGTGCTGTGGTACTACTTCCCGCGTGAACAACCGACCAGCGCCCTTCGAAGGGTCAGCCAAGCCCGTCCAAACCCTAATCCTTTCCCCCAAAACTCTGACCCCTCCGCCATTTCCAACGGAGGGGTGTATAACCCCGATCAATGCCAATCCAGTTGGGCATTCCAGCCGACGAGATTGGCGAATTTCTGGGAATTGCTGCCATCAGCCTGCATCACGTATAAATCCAGTTCAGGATGCCCTAACCCTTCTGGCGCTTTGCTAATCATGACATAGGCAATCTGTGTCCCGTCTGGCGACCAAGTAGCACTCACGGCGGGTATATGACTGATTTCTACAAGATTTTCGCCATCCGCGTCCACCACATAAATCCCCTGTGCGGTTTCCCCCATGCGCGTAAATAATACCTGACGGCCATCTGGTGACCATGACGGGCCAGAAATTCCAACCAAGTCCGCTACAACCAAACGGGCATCTGACCCATCGGCCTGCATGACATAGAGGCCACCATCCAATAGATAGGCGATTTGGCTACCGTCGGCATTTGGGGCGGGTGAATAGCCTTCGACACCAAGCCGTGTTTCGCTGCCATCGGTCAAATCGAGGACGACCAATTCTCCGGGTTTGATGCCGGACGTATACACCAGATGGTCGTTATCCAGCCACGCCGGACTGAAATCATACACATCATTGATCGTGACGCGGGTCTGGTCGCTGCCATCTCGGTTCATGATATAGATGTCGGTCAGGGGTTCGTCGCTGCTGGGCCGATCTCGATCCGACACAAACGCGATTTTTGTACCATCCGGTGAGAAGGCCGGGTCGGTGTTGCGATAAAACTGCCGATCCACAAGGCTTTCGGTCAATTTGGTCATCTCGCCACTGCCGACGTTCAGCAGGTAAATATCAGGGTTGTGCCCGGTGAAATCGGCGACATCGGCCTCGTAGACAATCCAAGTATCCGATTCGGTTTCGGGGTCTTGGGCATGGGCACTGCCAAACACGGCGGTCATTAAAAGCGCGGTGGCAAGGAGGGTTTTCTTGATTGGGTTGAACATTTATAGCTCCTCAGATAGCGATCAGTTCAATTCAATGACGGCGATGGCAGGTCAGAAGTTCCCGGTTAGTATTTTGCCTACTTGACTCTACCGTTACGTCAGTTTCTATAATGACCCCTAGCGAAATAATTTTGGGAGGCTCAGACGTGTACAAGATCGGCGAATTCTCAAAAATTGCTCAGGTATCCATCCGTCTGCTGCGCTATTACGACGAAATTGACCTGTTCAAACCAGATGAAATAGACCCCGCAACGGGCTATCGGTATTATCGCGCTCAACAATTGGAGGCGCTCAATCGTATCTTGGCCCTGCGCGACCTCGGCCTCGCCCTCGAGCAGATCGTTCTGCTCATTCATGACGATATATCGCCAGAAGCGATTCGCGGCATGTTAATGCTCAAAAAAGCGCAGTTGCACCAGACGATTACTGAAGAGATGGCCCGGCTACGCAACGTTGAGTTTCGCCTGAATCAACTTGAACACACGGATTGGCAAACAGCGGTTGATGTTGTGGTCAAGGCCGTCCCTGCCAAATCTTTTTTGGCAATACGCCATGTCTGCCCATCCTACAATGTGCTGCTCGATTTGTTCCAAGCCACGCGCCAGTTGCATAGCCAAACGAATTTGCACCGACTGGCCTTGCATGTGTGTGTCAATCACTCAACCGCACTGGAGCCAGATTCGATAGATATTGAAATGGGGTTCGCCTTCGAAACACTGGTTACATCTTCGGCCCTCGCTGTACCCGGCTTTGGGCCGCTAGAGTGGCGTGAATTACCCGAAGTCGTCCAAATGGTAACCGCGATACATCATGGCGACCGCAGTGAGCATTTGGTGTATAACGCGCTGGGTATCTGGATTGAGGCAAATGGTTATCGCATCGCTGGCCCGGAGCGCGAGGTGTTTCATGAAATCGGCCTCCCCGACCACCCCGAAAAAAACATCATCGAAATTCAAATACCTGTCATCCAAAAATAGCAAAGGAGCATAAGATATGAAGCAAATCCCTTTTTTTATCGCATTCACCGGGCTGGCCTTCATCTTGTTTGGCCTGTCGGGGTTATCCACCACCAGCGGGCAAGGCGACCATCCCATGAATTTTGAATTTAGCAGCTACGAGAATAACCCGGTTATCCCAGCCGAACGTGTTATCGCCGACGCATGGGATCGGCGCTTTGCGTTTGGGCCATCAGTCATGGAATCAGACGGTGTCTACTATATGTTCTATACAGGCTTTTCAGGCGACAATGCCGTCGGGGCGATCAACATCGGGCTGGCGACCTCACGCGACGGTTATACGTGGCAAAAATCTAGCGCCAATCCCTTGTTTACCGATTTTTCGCTGGTGGATCAGCTTTCGTTTCCCGTTGTGTTTCGGGATGACAATGGGCAATGGGTGATGCTATTCAGTAAGGTGTCTATTCGCAATGGTCGTCCCGGCGGGGCAATCTATCGCGCCACCGCATCCGCTGCAACAGGCCCTTGGGTAATTGATGCCGACCCAATCCTCAGGAGCGTCCTCGAACGGTGGGATACCAGCTTGCAAGCCAAATCGGTTGTAAAAGTGGATGGCGGCTATCGGCTGTATTATACGGGAATAGATTTGGCACACCGGGTTGCACAAATGGGGCTTGCAACCTCACCCGATGGCGTCACATGGGCTTTTTATGACGATCCGGCTACCACCGACAAGCTATACGCCGGATCAGACTCGATCTTCACCGTAGGCGCACCCGGCACATGGGATGCAGCCGCCGTCACCATCGCAAACGTGCTGCCGACTGAAACGGGCTGGGAGCTTCTCTACATCGGCTTCGAAAAGGAAATGCTAGAAAACCCGCCCCGTGATGCCCCCATGCTCTGGCTGGGTTATGCCACAAGCACCGATGGCATCCAGTGGACAAGACATGCCGACAACCCGGTCATACAAACCGACCAGAGTCGCGCCTTTGAATTCACGCTTATGAAAAATCAGGCCACCTACTTCCTCTACTACGAAACGGTCACCCCGAACGGTATTGGTCTGCTCACAGGTACAATCACTGAATAGCGGATTGTGTCATTTTTCGCCTACCCCATTCGACGTAAAGAAAACGCATTCGCCGAAAGGAAACAACCATCATGGCAAAAGACTCCCAACGACTCGAACAGGAATTTATCGCCACCGTGCGCGAAAAAACGGGGCGCGATCTGGCGGAATGGATGACAATAATTGAGGCATCCGGCATGGACAAACCCAACGCGATTTTGAACTGGCTTAAAGCCGAGCATAACCTCAACCATCTACAGGCCAATTTCCTGTCCGGGATTTTTCTCAACGACGGCAAACCCGTTTTTGATTATGTGGTGCTGTTCGAGAACCTTATCAAGGGCAAAGAAGTCCTGCTCCCGGCCTATCGTGCCCTTGAGGCCCTTATCAAGGCCAACCTAGCCGACGCCGAGTTGATCCCCACTAAAGCATATATCTCAATCGAAGCAGCCCGCTGTTTCGCATGTGCCACCCTTACCAAACAGACCATCCGAGTTGGGTTGGATTTGGGGGATACCCCGTTCGATCACTACGTGCAGAAGGCCAAGAGTCTTGGGGCAATGCCAAATTTGACGCATATGGTCGAAATTGCAACGCCAGCCGAAGTTGGAGAACTGCTGCTGGGTTATCTGCATCAAGCGTATCGCCGTGCCCATAAACTGTAGATGGTGTGTAGAAATCAAGAAGCCTATCCGGTGGGGGATAGGCTTCTGAGAACCGATGAGGAGAAGTTCTTGGAGATTTCAGGAGGAGCTTGTTGCTCGCAAACCATTGAAGCTATTCAGGTTTAATCATGACCTGTGCTTGCACTAATCTCGAAAAATCAATCTTAACCACATTGTATACTCATTTTGGCGAAAAAACTGGTGATTTTCCGCCTAATATCCGTGTGCATCTGTCATGGTTATCCAGTGGCGATCAGCACAATGGCGGTCATGGCACACACCACCCCGACGCTTTGCCAGCGCGTCAGCCGTTCCTTTAGAATAATCAGCGCCAGCACCACCGTCGTCGCTGGATAGAGTGAGGACAGCACCGAGGCCACATCCACCCGCCCCGCTTCCTCCGCCAGCGCAAAAAATACGTTCCCGCCAACATCCATCACCCCGCAGACCATAATCAGCGGGAGAACTTTGCTGGGTGGGGCAACCATCCGGCGCGTCGCATAGGCCAAAATCAGCATGACGGTGATGGACGACACCCGCGAGACGGCCAACGACCAGAATAGGGCTTCATCGCTCAGCAGGGCCACCAGCGTCAGAAAGCCACCAAAGCCCATGCCCGCCGTTATTGCCAAGCAAAGCCCGTCGGGGCTGATTTTGCCCGACCCCGGTTGCGAGATCAACCACACCCCCGCCAGCGCCATGCCAAAACCGAGCATAGTCAAACCACCCGGCAAGCCCTGGGTCGCAATCCCAAAGGTGACAGGCAGCAGACCCTGTAAAACCGCGCTGATGGGAGCCGCGATGCTCATTTTACCAATCGCCATCGCCCGATAGAGTGCCCCCAAACCAACATCTCCGACAATGCCCGCCACCGCGCCAATCAGCAAATCCTGACGCGAAGGGGCGGATTCACCAAAGGCCACTGCGAAAAGTATCAGGGCAGCTAATCCGGTGATTTGCGAAAAAATTAGAACGGTCAGGACAGGGGTACGCCGAGTCGAATAGCCACCGCTAAAATCGCCCGATCCCCAACTGGCGGCTGACATCAATCCATAGACCACTGAGGCCGCATCTGACCCAAAGAGGTTCATCGCTGTTCCTTTGCACAAAGACCGGTTGGTAAAAAAGGTGGGGGCACTCATGACCTTGCAGAGAGTACACGGCGGATTGTACCGTACCCGCACGGCTGTACCAAAGTACAGGGGCAAACTGGTCGCTCGGCGGAGGGAAACTGGTGGAAATAGGCGCATCCTAGAAGATGTAATCATGCTGGGGGAGATAAACTACCAATGAACCGACAAGAGTTTGAAACATGGGTCAAGGCCATCGGCGCCGCATGGGTCAAGCGCGATCCACAGGCCGCTGCTGATTTGTTTACCGCCGACGCCACCTATCAGGAAAACCCATTTGAGCCACAGCTGCAAGGCCGCCCGGCTATTGAGCGCTACTGGGGCGATGTCAGCACGCAGGCAGACATCGAATTTCGTTATGAGATACTCGAAGTTACCGAACAACAAGGCTTCGTGCATTGGTCGGTGGAATTGACCCGCATCCAGACAGGCAAACGGGTCAGGCTGGATGGGATATTTGCCGCGACCTTCCGCCCCAACGAAACGCGCTGTCATGAATTTCGGGAATGGTGGACGCAGCAGGAAGGACCATCCAATCGGCGGGTGGCGCTGATTACCGGGGCGAGTCGCGGGTTGGGTATTACACTGGCGACCTGCTTGGCGGGGCAAAATTTTGACCTAATTTTGACGGCACGTGGCACAACGAGCCTTGAACAAGCCGCCGAACAACTGCGCCCGTTTGGAACGACCATTATCACTATCGCGGGGGATGTAGCTGAGCCAAGCCATCAACGCCGCCTGATTGCCGCCACCGAGTCGTTGGGCCGACTGGATGTACTAGTCAACAATGCGTCGGAACTGGGGCCAAGTCCCATGCCGGCCCTTGCCGATATGCCCCTTGCGGCCCTGCGCCAGATTTATGAAGTGAACATCATCGCGCCGCTGGCCCTCACCCAGAGCGCCCTGCCCCTGCTCAAAGCCAATCGCGGCTTGGTGGTCAATCTCAGCAGTGACGCCGCCGTCGGGGGTTATGCGGGATGGGGGGGCTATGGATCGAGCAAGGCTGCGCTGGACTTGCTGTCGCGCACATGGGCCAATGAACTCGAGGAGGCAGGTGTCGGCGTGGTCAGCGTTGACCCCGGTGATATACGAACGACCATGCACCAGATGGCCTTTCCCGGCGAGGATATATCCGACCGCCCCGAACCCGACGTGACCCTGCCCTTCTGGATGTGGCTGTTTGGGCAAAAAGTCAGCGAGATCAGCGCACAGCGGTTTCGTGCCCAAGCCGAACAATGGGAGGTAGTGCGATGAAACGTGCTGAATTGATCTTCCCACGTCCACCCGAATTGCAGGCCGAGATGCCACCCAGCAAGCGCGGTCTGGCACGCGACGGGGTGCGCCTGATGGTGAGCACGCTGGACAAGGGTCGGCCCGTCCATCGCCATGCCCATTTCCGCGACTTAGGGCAATTCTTGAACGTAGGGGATTTATTGGTGGTTAACCGTAGCGCGACGTTACCCGCCAGTTTACCCGCCCATCATGCCCGTTTAGGCGATTTCGTCCTGAATCTTTCGACGTGCTATGGGCCAAATTTGTGGCTAGCCGAACCGCGTTGGAGTTTTGCCCAACCCGGCCCACTGCCCCTCAAGGCGGGTGATGTATTTGAGGTGGGAGGATTGACGGCCCGCCTTATTCAGCCCTTCCCCGGCCTTGACCGCCTATGGTTTGTGCATGTCTGCTGCGATTTGACGGGAGTCATGATGCAGGTGGGTCGCCCCATTCGCTATGGCTATGTGCAGACTGAATATCCGCTGGAGGACTATCAAACCGTGTTCGCCACCACCCCCGGCAGCGCTGAAATGCCCTCGGCGGGGTATCCCTTTACCAACACCCTGCTGGACGATTTGACCGCACGGGGGATGCAAATCGCGGGGGTGCTGCTGCATACCGGGGTGTCGAGTTTGGAGGTGGAGGTAGAGGAGGTCGAACAGCACCCGCTGTATCCCGAATATTTTGAAGTGCCTGCCGAAACTGCCGAAGCCGTTCATTTGGCCCATGCGGAGGGGCGGCGTGTGATTGCCGTCGGCACAACCGTCATACGGGCCTTGGAATCGGCGTGGGAAGGTGATCGGGTGCATCCGGCGCAGGGGTTTACACGCTTGTTTGTGCATCCGGCACGCGGACGACTGCAATCGGTCAACGGCCTGATTACGGGCCTACATGACCCCATCACCAGCCATCTCGCCATGTTATATGCGCTGGCGGGCCAAGCGTTGATTCGCACGGCCTATGCGGAAGCGGTTAAACAAGGCTATCTGTGGCATGAGTTCGGCGACAGTCATCTGATTTTGGCGGAGGCCTGATGCAGTACCTCGCGACGCCCTATGCCGTCAGGAGTCGCTTCGATGTGAGGTCAAACATGATCGCAAAAAATCCGAAGGGCTATCCTCACCCGGGGTAGTCTTTTTTCTTGGAAACATTTCGGGGCGGTCACGTTGGCGAAAGATAATTGTGAATAATTTATGAATTTCATAACTAACCGGGTCGAATAGAATGGCTTCACGATGCAGCAAACCAATTGGGACACTCTGCTGTCAATTTCCATAAGACAATTCCCTGACGCTTTATTGACAATAAATCTACTTATACTTGCAATAGGGAACTTTCCAAAAATAGCTTTAATTTCATAATCTGAAAGGTTGACAGAATGTCTTCTAGACCAATAAGGCGTTTTTTTGCGTTATTGTTGGTTCTCGCAGTTATTTCCACAAGCATCCTACCCACACAGCAGCACCCCGCATTTTCGCAAGACCCGACCACTCAACAAAAAGTGGAATCGGATGATGTACGGGTTGACCGAAGCGGGAATTGGCAAAACCAAACAGCGAGTGGAGCCAGCGGCGGGAGCTATTTGTATGGCGGGGGCGGCGAGAACGATGCCCTTGCGCTACGTTTCTATGGCCCTAGTCTTGAAGTGATTTATGTCAGTGGGCCAAAACTTGGTACGCTGGCGATTGAGGTTGATGACACGGTACTACGCACGGTCATCACGGCGGCAGACAGTACCCGCTATGGATAGAGCGCCAAGATCAACTATCTGTCCGACGAATGGCATGTGGTCAAAGTGTATGCCCAAGAAGGTGGCACGGTAGCGATTGACGCTTTTGTCGCCAATCTGGATGCCCCACCGCCAGCATTTGAAATCCCATCCGACAACCCCGATCGTCCGGCAGGCAGCGCGGCGGCAGAGCCATCACCAGCACCCGCAGCACCCGCGACCGAAGACAGTGCCCATCACGGCCCACGTCTGGCGGAATTGGCGCATGTCATCATCAATGAAGTGGACCCCAATGGCCCTGACGCGGTTGAGTTGTTCAACCCGACAACCAGCGTGGTCAACCTAACGGGGTGGCAGATTCTGATTTTCTCTGGCGCGTCACTTGAATCTACATGGACACTCCCGGCGTTTTACTTGTTTCCGGGTGCCTATGTTGTGGTGTATGAGAGCGCCGGGACTAACACCCAGACGGAGATTTACGCCAATGACTCGACTGGCATGGAAGCCGATTTTAACTATGCCACCGCGCTCAATAACAACTCCGGTCAAGGGGTGGATTTTGTGCGCTGGGGTGGCTCGACTATCCTACCATCCGCGCCGGATACATGGAGTGGCAGCCCCACATTTGCCTTTAACTCAAGCGTAACCATTGGCCGAAACAAACAGAACGACGATGACGATTCGAGTGGCGACTGGTTCCAGCAGTGTCCCACCCTCGGCAAGGTGAATGATGCCTGCTTGGTGCTGAACGAATTCTATACGGGCAGTGTTGACGCGGTGGAAATCTTCAACCCCACCAGCCGAAGCATCACGTTGAGTGGGTATCAGTTCACCTCCTACAGTGAAATCTCCTCAACCGACGGGACATACACCTTCCCTGTTGCTTCGATTCCAGCCGGCGGCTATGTGTTGTTGTATGAGGATGTTGGCACCAATACGGCGACCACGTTCTATGCCGGCTTTAACTTTGCATGGAACCGCGATGATGGGGCGGGTTTGTTAACTACAGGCGCGGGTGGTACGGTGGTAGATTTTGCCCGCTGGGGTACAACCACCGTTGCACCCGCTGGCGCCCAATGGTTTGGTGGCGTGCTGCCGACTGGCCCGAGTGACGATTCCAGTGTACAGCGGCGACCGAGCAGCGAAGACGGGGATCGCACCAGCGATTTCTGCACCCAGCGTGCTTCGTTGGGTACGCTGAATCGGCCCTGCGTGGTGATCAATGAAGTCTATGCGTTTGACCCCGACGGCGTCGAAATCTACAATGCCTCACTGGCTTCCTATACCCTGACGGGTTTCACTGTCCAGTTGTATGACTATGATGGCACGCTCGGCGTTGATTTCATCCTACCCACCTTTACCCTAGCGGCGGGTGCCTATGTGCGCGTGGTCGAAGGCACTGGCACCAACACCAGTACCCTCCTATTTAGCGGTGGGAACTTGTTGTGGGTAGGTGGTGATCCCGGCGCAGCACGGCTCTATAACGAAGGCGGCAATGGAGTTGATTTTGTGCGCTGGGGCAGTAATGACTTGTTGGGGGCTAACGGTGCTAACATGCTGAGTCCCAATCCCCCCGCCTTCCCCAGTAATGTCTCAACCACCTCCATCGGGCGCAACACCAGTGGTGGCGACTTCGACGAAGGTGCGGATTGGTGCTACCAGCCGATTACCCTTTCGGCTCGCAACTATGGCTGTCCGGCACGTTTGGCCGTGTTTGATCCGGCATCTAACAATGTCAGCTTGGTAGACAGCGCCTCCGCCAACCCCCCAGTCAATACCTTCTTCACCTATGCCAGTGGTCTGCCTGCTGCGGGAACGAATGGGCAGTGGGTTATGGGTGACTGGGACGGTGATGGTCGCCAGACCCCCGGTGTCTATGGCACCAACGGCGTGTTCTACTTCACCAACGCGGTGGGCAATATCCCCTCGGCCAGTTGGCTTGGCATCTGGTTTGGTTTGCTGGCAGGGGTTACGGGCAACGCACCCATTGCCGGACGCTTTAACAGCGCCGTCCAGAATGATTGTATCGGCGTAACCGACAGTGCCAACTTCCCGCCCTTTGGGGTCGCGTTTGTGCTGTACTTCACCTGCGATATGACGGGTGGTAATCCAGCCAAGACCTTCCAATGGCTTTCGGTCATCCTGCCGGATAATCAAGGGTTTACGGGAACCTTCCAATTTGGTGCAGGCGACTATGATGGCAATGCGGTTGATTCGATTGCGATTCGGCGCGGTAATTTCATCGCCTTCTCCAATACCAACCCCACCACCACGAACGCCATTTTCCCGCTGGCGCAATACTTCGAGCCGCCGATTGCAGGTAACAACCAGTTTATAGTCGGCGACTTTGACAACAACGGCCTCGATAGCTTTGGCTTGTTCTTCCCGGTTGCCGGGTTGGCCCGCTTTAAGAACGACCTCGATTGGAATTCGGGTGCGACACCCGGCACCATCGCGTCGTACTTCCCCATCGGCACCACCACCACCGCAGCCACTTGGACAGGCTATTGATCTAAAGCTAAGCGATATGATTAGTTAGAAGAGGGGCAGATTTTTCACAGTCTGCCCCTTTTTTTGTGCGGATTAGCGTCCGGTTTCGAGATATTCGATGAGGCGATCCATTGTGCTGGGACGGGGCAGAGGCAAAACCGCCGTAATATCTTGGGGGATACCCGTGATACTCAGCGCCTGTGGGTCATTGACGACCCCGCCGAACCCGGTGCGGAAGCCGTGTTCGCGCCATGCAATATCCAAAATTTCCGGGTCTTGGAGGGCCGCTAACAAGGCTTCGCCGCCGTCGGTCAGGGCGATCATTGGATGGCTTGACCACACGGTGGGGCGGGGATACAGCACCCGAATACCGTTGACTTGATCGGGGTTCGCAGCCTGCTCGATCGAAAATTCAATCAACTGGCTTTCATACCCAACGATAATCGGGTTTTGGCTCATGCCGACGGAGACAAAACTATCCCACATTTCGCCCGATCCGGTGGGCAAAAAGCCGAGGCTGTCATAGTAAGATTTGATGGTCGGCAGCACGGTCTCAATAGTGGCGTCGGTGGCGACGGAATTGGTCGGATTGGATTCTGCGACCAGCAAATTCGCCAGCAGGCCATAAAACATATTGCCGGAATTGCTGCGGGTGGGGTCGGTGGAAACAACCGAGACATTGCCAAACAACTGCGACAGCCCAATGTCCTGCCATTGCGTCCCTGCGATAATCAAATCCACCATCTTCGCCGTGTCAATCACATAATAGACACCACTCTGTGATTCAACAATCCCCTGTGCGATTAAGGCGTCCACAATGGGAGGCCACGAATACATCACGATGGGCGAGTTGAAAATCGTCTCCGTTTTTACGACTACGCCGGGATGATCGTCGCGGTAAAGCTGCAAAGCCACTTCATTGGAGGGCCACAAAAAGTCTAGCCCTGTCGAATCGGCCTTGACCAGATCAATTGAACCCATGCGGGTGAAGTCTACTTCGAGATAATAGCGGTCCCGCAAGATTTGCTGGATTTTGGGATTTTGCAGGAAGCCCTCTTTTTCACCGCCGATATAGCCCGTGACGACTTGGACGCGGGGAACGGGGGTAGCGTCACTGCCAGAACCAGAGCCGCCGTTTTCGTCCTTTTCGTCCCCACCCATGACTTGCAACGCCACGATAATGCCAGCGGCTACTAACAATAAGACCAGACCAATAAGCATTCGTTTTTGCATAGCGATTTTCCTAGGCTTCTTTTTGAAGGTTGAGCGAGGTTTCGAGCATCTGTAAGGTGACTTCGAGGTGCAGCAGGCTTTCTTTGCTCAAGTTTTGCACCAGATTTTGCAGCATTTCTTCAATCTGGGTAAAGGTTTCGGCCTCTATTTTCTGGGCCAGTTCCACAAACTTGGGCATATTGGCAAAATCTTTGCTGGTGACGATGCTGGCATAACCCTTAACGACATCTTGCACCTGCTGGAAGGTGTTGTTGAGATTGGTCACGGTGTCCAGCGGGGTCGTGTTGGCATTCAGCCGATTGACCACCTGATCACCCAAGCCGCACATGCTGTGAATCCGTTCGCGCACATCCCGATTGGCAAGCGTATCGGCGATATTGCGGGTCTGCCACAGCTTAAATTTGCACTTGCCGATCATGTCTTGGGCTTGGGCCTGTACCGTTTCGGCGGCTTCTTGAGCGGCGCTCTTGGGGTTGAGGATAAAAAACAGCCCCAAATAGACCAGTGCGGCAATCACAAGGCTGACAATCGGGTTCAGTTCCAACGCCAACAGCAAAATGATAAAGACTAAAATCGCCATTCCCCACGCGCTGGCATCCCGCACCAATTTTTGTTGTTTCATACCACTACAATCCTTTAAACGAAAGCGAGTAAAGCATCTATTGATTCCACAACAGTACAGTCCTCCCCCCTCCCCACCGAGTCGAGAGAGGGGGAAAAGGTCGCCATTGAGGGGAGCTGGCTAATTATTGCCTTTAGCGTTACGGAAGGCGTCAATCAAATTAGTTGAGCCATCATACACCGTTGCTGAGGTCAATTCCGCCAGCGCATCCAATTGGCTGCGGTCAGCGTCACCAAAGGTAATGCCAAACACCGGCACATCCAAGCCTGTCTGTTCAAAGGCCGTCCGCACTTCATCCAAACTGCCTTCATTTGAGCGCCCATCGGTCATCAAAATAATCGCCGGGAAGCGCGTGCGGAGTTCTTCATCAGATTCCGCCATGAGATTCAGGGCTTGCACCACCGGGGCATAAATATTCGTGCCGCCGCCGACCTCTTGGTCACGCACCAAGCGATATAATTCTAATAGGTCATTGGCATCGCTGCCATCTACCCGCCATGAAGTGATGACTTCGGAATTGAAGGCAATCACAATCGTAATGTCGTCCGGTGTGCCTTGCAGAAAATACTGGCTGGCCTTGTCTTGGTCAAGCAGCGTCTGCATGGCATTGTTCAACTGCTGCTCACCCACCCCCTCCATGCTGCCAGAAAAATCGAGGGCATAGACGGTAAAGGACGGTTTGCGGAATTTGGATTGATAGAGGTCGAGGGCTTCTTCGATAACAGCCGCGTTGGGGAAACGAATGGATGTGAACACCCGCGCCACATCAATGCCCCAATCGGGATTAAAGACGCTGGTATCCACATTTTCGGGAGTGATGCCGACCACACCGACGCGCCGACCCAGTTTGAGGATTTCTTGCTGGGTAGCCTCAGTCAAAAGGTATTGCTGCAAGCCGAGGAATAGCTGTTCTTTGGTAGCATTGCCCTTGTCTACATAGGCCAATGGCGAATCGGCCACCGCCAGCCCGTCCACCGGATAAATCGCGTAGAGAGGGTCAAGGCCCTGTTGGGCAAGGACTTGGTTGGCCTCAATAATCACCGCTTCGTAATTGAACATGCCATCAAAGTCAGCATAGCGGCTGAGGAACAGGTCTTTGAGGAAACCCGAACTGGAACTGGAACGCTCAATTAGGCCGAGAATCTGGGTGACTTTTTCGCCAACCACTGGGTCATTAAGCTGTTCGCTGGTGAGTGCCCCAGTCGCACCAGAAAGGGCGGTCAAAAAGCCGAAATAGGAGCTTGCGCCGGAATTACTCTGGGTGGCGCTGGTCATCATCAGCTTCAGATCGTTGGATTCAGCGGCGGTAACAATGTCCTCAACGCGGATGTCATCGCGTCCCACCCAGCCCAATTGCTCGGCAATTGGTTTTTTGAGGCCAAGCACGACGGGCGACCGCATAATGCTGGCTTCGTGTTTGACGATGTTTTGCGTATCCCCCAGCGTAATCCACAAACTGTTGGCGGGCCACACCGCATCATACTCAATCGCCGTCCCCTGCTCCAACAATAGCTTGATGTCCACCGAGCCGATATATTTCATTTGAATGGTGAGGCCGTTTTGTTGGGCATACCGCTGAATGAGGGGTTCAAGATTACGATTTTCGGAACCGCTGACAATCCGTAAGGTGGTGTTTTCTGAGGCGACTGGTTGAGCTTCCGAGCCATTTGAGTCGGAATCCACCGACTGTTTGCATCCCGTCACCGCGATTGCCGCCAATAAGATGAGGATCAGCAGACGCGCGCCTGATTTACGCACAGTAAATTTCATAGTTCACTCCCTATCAAACGAGATCGTATCAAAATGCCAGATTAATAATAGGCCATCAAGTTTAAAGAAAGGTTATGTGCCGCATCCCAAATATCGGTGGTTTTGGGCTAATGCTGCCACGCGATATAGACTTGAAAACCCCATCCGATAATTATGGCAATGGGGCTTAATCAAGTGGTCGGTGGTTGTTGTCGCCGATTGGGCATTGGCTTATGGAGCGGCTAGAAGATGGAATTGATGAAGAACCCAGTGACACACATCAGCAGACAGCACCCCAGGACTAGGAATAACAAGCAACCAAAGACTGAACCGAATATATCGCCGATTGCTTCAAAGATTTCCATTGTACAACCTCTTGTATCATTCCAATGTGGATAAGACATAATTCATTACGTGCAATCATCAACCGTTGTTGCACTTTTCGACCTCCCAAACATTAGGAGCTTGCTATGTTGGAAATCACCGATCTTCGGCCTCATCAATCTGACCATATCGAACAGGCCGCCGCCATTTTGGTGCGGGCGTTCCGCGACAATTGGCCGGACGCATGGCCCAATATAGATGATGCCTTAGAGGAAATGCAGGAGATGCTGGCGGAAGATCGCGTTTGTCGGGTGGCCTTGCAACCGGTAGATGGAAAAACGCGGGTGATCGGTTGGATTGGCGGCATCCCCGGCTATGATGGATTGGTGTGGGAGTTACACCCGCTGGCGGTTGATCCCGATTTTCAAGGGCAGGGCATCGGGCGGGCGCTGGTGCTAGATTTTGAAGCACAGGTGCGGATGCGTGGCGGTTTGACCATTACGCTTGGCAGTGATGACGAAAACGGCATGACCACGCTGGCGGATACCGATTTGTATGAGAACCTGTGGGAAAAAATCGCTACGATCCGCAACCTGAAGGGCCATCCGTATGAGTTTTATCAAAAGCTGGGATTCTCAATCATTGGCGTGATACCGGATGCCAATGGGATGGGCAAACCTGATATTTTGATGGGCAAACGGGTTGGGCGTTAAGACGGCGCAGGCAATATAATGGGCGTGTCATCTTATCAATACCCAAAGGAAAACGCTGTGCGAAAACTGATGTTAGGCTCGATCGGAGTGGTTTTGTTTGGTGCGGCATATTTGGCGGCGAGTTGGGGCAGTGTATCCGGGGCAGCGCCTTTGCAGGCCAACACCCCCAAACCAAACCCCGATGAAGCCGATACCCCCGGTCATATCACGTTTGTATTGGACGATCACCTGTATCTAATTGAAGCGGTTGAGGGCGCCGAACCGTTCGACATTAGCGCGGCATGGGACGCAACCACCCCCGGCGTGGATGAATGGATCAATCTGTCGCCGGATGGGGCATGGCTGCTGGTTTCCACCGAGCGTTTTGACCCTGAATGTAACGGATGGGCCTGCATCATCCTGACCGATCCCACATTTAAGAACATCGAGGTCATTCGGGCGGCGGGGGCGACCCTACATCCTGAAAATGGCGCGGTGGCGGCAGGGGGCAGTCTAATAATCTATAGTGACAGCGGCGGGCCACATGCGCGCGATTTATGGGCCATCAACCGCGATGGGTCGGCATGGTCTGAGCCGCAATTATTGACCGCCGATTCGCCCTATCTCTATCATATTTTCCCCGCCTTCAACAATGCCGGTGATAAAGTGGTTTTTAATTGCAGCGACGACCCCTATGCGATTGAAGGCGCGGCGCTGTGCGAGGTTGAGGTAGAGAATGGGACGGTCCGCATTGTCTTGACCCCCGAACAAGGGCCGGACGGAACAGCGACCAACGCCACCATCCACCCCGATTATGACCCCGACGGCAATATTGTGTTTGAGGCTGATTGGCAGGGCGAGCAGATTTGGCGGCTTGCCCCGGACACAACCACACCTGAATTGGTGAATGGCTATTATAGTAACGACAATTCACCATGTGTGCTGCCGGATGGTCGGATTGTGTCGTTGTGGTTGGGGCGGAACGATGGTGAAGGCTATCATGAGTTAAAGATCATGAATGCCGACGGGTCAGGCGATTTTATGCTGTTGATTGACCATGACATCGCCGATACTGGCTTGGGGTGTGGACGGTAAGTTGCCGTTGTAGATCGAGTTGGGCGATCCGGCATCAAGATCGCCCTTCCATGCAAAATTGGATTACTGTGCGCTCAAGACGTCGGCATAGGTCGTCATTGCACCAGCAAGTGCTCCCATCGCCTTTTCCGCCAACGCACAATCGCAGTTGAACAGCACCACGACGCCTAATCCGGTGTCCGGGTTAAAAAACATCCACGTACTCACACCGGGGTCGCCGCCGCTATGTCCGATATAGCCATACTCAGGGTAATTCAAAAACCAGAATACGCCGATGTCGCTGGCGGTTTCGGGCAGGGCGGGTTGCAGCATCACATCCACCGTCGCGGCTTCAAGAACGCGCACGCCGTCGAGTTCACCGCCGTTCATTATTGCAGCAAGGAAACGGGCCATGTCGCTGGCGCTGCTACGAAGTTGCCCATCGGGCCAAGTGGGATAGCCGAAATGCTCAATAGCCTCGCCATGACTATAGGGCACGGCGATGGGGGTCAAGTCGGCAAAATCTGCCAAATGCCAGCCCGTATGGCTCATGCCCAACGGCCCAAATAGGAATCCCTGCGCATATTTGTCCAGCGGGGAAGCGGTGGCCTGCTGCACGATGAAACCTGCCAAGGCCGCGCCGACATTGCTATATTCGGAGGTGACACCGGGCATACGGGGTGCAAAATTGCCCTCGGCGCTGTACCACTCGCCCCCCGCCATCAGATAGCCCTGCAAAAAATCGCCGAGTTCAATAGGCGAATCCCCCGGCGTGTAAAGGCTGTTATAGGTGGGATACGCATCCAAGATACCGGAGGTGTGGGTTACGAGATGGCGCACCGTGATGACTTCGCCGTCTACGCGGGGGTTATCCACCACAAAGGGCAGGATATCGTTAATCGGGGTATCCAGGGTGAGCTTGCCTTCCTCAACCGCACGCATCACGGCTGTTCCGGTAAACGTTTTGGTCACCGAGGCCAACATAAATGGGGTATCCGGCGTGACGGCGATACCCGCTTCGATATTCGAAAACCCATAACCACCCGTCCACAAGACCTGCCCCGGCGCGACAAGGGCCAACCCTACACCCGGAATATGCGCTTGGGCCAAGACCTCGTTCGCTAGCGCATCAAATTCGGCCTGCGTGGTGATCGGCGTATCCAGTTGGTCAAATGTGACCTCGACCAACTCGCTGCAAATTGTGTCCAGTACCCCACCCTTCACTAATGTGACCAGCAGCGTGCCATGATTCAAAATCCGCAGCGAATCTTGCTCCACTTCGAGGGTATAGGCTTCGACGCCATTCACCAATAGCCGACTGCCGTCCAATTCAAGCTCGAGATTCAGATAACACGTATCCCCATCGGCTTGCCATACAGTGACGTGCGTGCCATCTACTTCCATGACAATGCCTGCGATCGTATTCCACCACACCCCTTGAAAAGAATCCTCTTCTTGGGCGACGGCGATCCCCCCGTCGAACCCCAATACGATAGCCACTCCTAAGACCAAACGCAGCAGACGCATCAAGCTTTTCTCCCTAGATAAGTGACGATACACCTTCTCTACGGGAGCAAACCGTCGGAAGTTGCGATGGAGTGGGGTTCTGGCAGGCCAGAAAAACAAAAAGGCAGGATTCAGCACCCTGCCTTAAATTTAGGGAAATATTTCCCTAAACTCGTAGCGTCAAGTTATGACCGCGCAGGAGTTGAGCATTGAGCGCGACAATCACGGTACTTAGCGACATAAACACTGCCCCCACCGAAGGCGAAAGTAGAATCCCAATCGGCGCTAAGACCCCGGCAGCCAGTGGCAGGACGACCACATTATAGCCCGCCGCCCACAGTAGATTTTGGATCATTTTGCGATAGCTGGCGCGGCTGAGTTCCAGAATCTTAACCACATCCAGCGGATTGCTGCGAGCAAGAATAATATCCGCTGATTCGACTGCCACATCGGTGCCGCTACCAATCGCAATGCCAATATCGGCACGGGTCAGGGCCGGGGCATCATTGACGCCATCCCCCACCATCGCCACACGCTTGCCCATACGCTGCAATTCCGCCACCTTGTGATCTTTGTGTTCGGGCAGGACTTCGGCAAACACGCGGTCAATACCAAGTTCATCCGCGACGGCTTGGGCTACGGCTCGACTATCCCCAGTCAGCATGGCGACTTCGATACCAAGTTCATGCAACCGCCGAACCGCCGCCACACTTTCGGGCCGGATGACATCCGCCAGCGCAAACGCCGCCACGATTTGTTGACCGACCACCAGATAGATCGCTGTTTGGCCCTTGTGTCCGGCGTTGTCGGCAAATTCGGCCATCTTGCCAGACGGGGTCAGATTCAATAGTTCCAGCAGACGAGGGCCACCCGCGTAAACGGTTTGACCGTCATATTGTGCCTGCACCCCGCGCCCTTTTAAGGCCATAAACTGAGTGATTGTCGGCAGGGCCAGATTTAACGACTGGGCTTTTTCACGTATCGCACGGGCCGTCATATGTTCGGAATCGCCTTCGATGGCGGCGGCAAGGGCCAGCGCAACATTTTCTTGCCATGCGTCCACCGTCTTGATACCAACCACCCCTAATTCACCTTTAGTCAGCCTACCCGTTTTGTCGAAAATGATGACATCCAATTCACGCGCTGATTCGAGGGCCAGACGGTCACGCACCAAGATGCCATTCCCCGCCGCAAGTGAGGTACTAATCGCTACGACCAGCGGAATTGCTAGGCCGAGCGCATGAGGACAAGAGACAACCAACACCGTGACCACCCGTTCTAGCACTTCAACGTTGAACCCTTCGGCGATCAACCATCCTATCGCGGTTAGGATGGCGACCGACAGCGCGACATAGAACAGCCAACCAGCGGCTTTGTCGGCCAATACCTGCGTGCGCGACTTGCTTTGTTGGGCCTGTTCGACCAGTCGCATAATCCCGGCAAGGGCTGTTTGGTCGCCCGTCGCCACGACACGGATACGCAGACTGCCATCTCCGTTAATCGTGCCAGTGATGACCTTTTCACCTATGTGTTTGTCAATAGGGTGTGATTCTCCTGTAATCATAGCCTCATTGACTTCCGATTGACCCTCCTCAACCACCCCATCGGCAGGGATGCTGGCTCCGGGGCGCACCAACACGAGGTCACCTGTCAACAATTCGCGGGTGGAAATGGTGGTCGTACTGCCATCAGGATTGAGACGTTCAGCGGTGTCGGGCATCAATTTCGCTAATTCGCGCAGCGCACCAGACGCTTGACGAATACTCCGCATTTCTAGCCAGTGACCAAGCAGCATGATGTCAATCAGGGTCGCCATTTCCCAAAAGAAGCCGCTTTCGGGCTCGAAAAACACAGCGACAAGGCTATAGGCAAAGGCAACGGTGATCGCCATTGAAATGAGTAACATCATACCGGGTTGGCGATTTTGGATTTCGGGGCGAGCCATCCCCAAAAAGGGCAGACCGCCATACAGAAAGATGATGATCGCAAACAGCGGCGCGATCAATTCATCACCCGCAAATTCTGGCATGGTGAAGCCTAGCCACTCTTGAATCATCGGGCTGAACAACACCACCGGAAGGGTTAGCAGGAGCGATACCCAGAAGCGATTGCGGAACATCGTTTCGTGACCGGTATGGTCAGTGTGTCCGGCGTGCGTGGTATGGTCGCTGTGACCCGTGTGGGTAGCAGGCATGGCATGGCCCGTGTGGGCCGTATGTTCGGTGAGATGAGCTACTTGGACGGAAGGTTCGGCGCTCATGGTGTGGTGTGCATGAGCCTCATGAGACGGGCTGTGATGTTTGTGCGGCTGTGTGGCCTGCATGAGGGGCCTCCTTGACGATGATTTTTCGTTTGGCTATACCCGCCCCCCATAGGGAGGGGGTATGAATAAAATATAACAACTAGCCCACCATGTCAAGCCCCAAAAAATTTGATTTTTCACCCCCCCTATCTGGAAACGAAAAGAGCGAGTCCAACGACCCGCCCATAGTCACATACTGATGTTTAGGGAAATATTTCCCTAAATCCTAGCGGCCTGCCATCCATTCTTCGATGATAGGCCGATGCTCATCCCAATGTTCATAGGTGTTATTGGCAATCGTGCCGTTGACGGTATCGCCGAGCCGCTGCTGCAAATTGCTGTTGGGCATAAATTCGGCGTCGGGAATGGAGGCCACGACGTCAATAATCGCTTGCACCGAATGCCGCCAATTCCCCAGTACCACATCATAGGGCAGGGTGCGGCTGGCCTCAACCAGCTGGGCATTGTAAAAATCGACATCAGGCGGCGGAACAGGCATGGGCTGACCCGCAAAGGCGGCCTGTAATTGACTTAGGGCGAATTGCTGCCAGCCAATCATATGTGACAGCACATCCTTGACCGACCACGATCCCTCCGCGCCGGATTCCATCGCTTTTTGAGGTAAGATACGGGTGAGTAAATCGGCTAATGAACGGTAACTTTCGTCCAAACGGCGTAGGAGTTCTTCTTTATTGACAAATTCGGACATGCGACTGTTCTCCTCAAGATTATCGTGACTCTATAAATGTAAGGCACTCCGAATGGCGGCAGCGGTTGACTCGGCATTGGTTAAGGTATCACGCGGATAGACCAACCGTCTTGAGCCAATCGGTTCGCCGGGATAGCGCGGCATGAGCTGAATATGTAGATGGTTAATCGGGCCATCACACATCGTCACCAGATAGACTTTTTCTGCCCCCAATGCCTGTTTGATGGCCTGAATGACCCGCACACACATCTGAAAAACATGGGCCGCTTCATCGGCAGTCAATTCCGAGACATCTTCGCGGTGCGGTTTATACAGCACGATTGTATGCCCGACCATACGCGGGTGCAATTCTAGCACCACGCGAAAATCGGCATCCTCATAAATTACCGACTGCGTGCCGAAGATTTCACCCGTTTGGAGATCGTGGCAGACATAACACACCCCTTGTTGCCGCAGGGTGTCAATCTTGGCTTTGACTTCATCTCGGTTCATAAACAAGCCTCCTTAATGGCGACTACGCAGCGCCTTGGGTAGGTCTTTGATTTTCATCGCGTTATCCAGCGTCAATAGGCTTTGAACGCCAAACAACTTGCCCGCCAACCACAATGCCCCAATGATCATGATGACCATACCGCCGATGCTAACTAACACCTGCCACGCGGGGACGTCTGAAATCGCCACCCGCATCATCATGGCGATAGGGGCGGTCAGCGGAAATATGCTCATGACGGTGGGGATGGTTGAACTGGGTTCTTCGACAAACAGGCTCAAAAAGAACATCGGCGAAATGGCGGGCAGGGTAATCGCCGCCGTGTAATTTTGGGCCTCGCGGGAGGTGGTGTTCATTGCGCCAATCGTCGCCATTAGGCCACCAAACAGCAGATAACCCAACACAAAATAGATGGCAATCAGGCCGATTTTGCCGATGCCGATTTCGACATCATTCAGCGAATCGGCAATGCTGGCGGCTTGGCGTCCGATAAACAGCGCCGTGCCCATCAACATGGTGACTTGCACAATGCTGACCACCCCCATTGCCAGAATTTTGCCGACCAACAACGCACGGGCTGGAACAGACGACAGCAAGATCTCAATGATGCGTGATTCTTTTTCCTGCACCACACTTTGCATCAAATAACCGCCGCCCCAAAACAGCGTCATGCCCAAGAGGATAGCGGTGACATATGCCACCACAAAATTCTGCCCTTCGTTCTGTTCTTTCGTCCCCGTCTCTTGAATGCGATGTTCAGTGACGGCGGAGGGCTGGCGCAGACGCAGATAGAGCAGGTCATAGGTCGGGCCGCTGGCGTTTTGCAGCATACTCGACAATAGATAGTCGGTAAACAGGCCAGAACTATCCGCCGCCGCGAGGCTAAATTCTTTGGTGTAGATTGATACCTCGCCCGTTTGTAGATAATTCGGCTCGATCATGTAAAGCGCGTCAATCGTTTTGGCCTCTAGCGCATCCTTGCCGAGGGTCAAATCCGCGAAATATTGGATTCGCCACCCAAAACACTGCGGCTGCGTCACCCGCTTGATGGTGCCGGGGGTGAAGGGCGCGTTGGGGTCAAATCTACAGGCCCGGTCATTGGCAGGGCCATAGGATTCTGGCGCAGGGAAAAGCTGCTGGTCGCTGGCATCCACATAACCAATACGCTGGCCGTCCGTTTGGGTGATGAGTTCCTGATTTTCGGCAGGGCCTTCGTCGCGGGTGGATTGATAGGCGCGGTATACGCCGAATACGACCAACGCCAAAACCGGCACGCCAAAGGTCAGAAAGAGATAGGCTTTCCGGGCAAACTGGCGCTTAATTTCAAACACAAAAACTTGATTCCAGTGGATCATCTGCTTACTTCCCTATCCGAGTTTGTGGGCCACAAAATCTCGCGCCAATTGCGAATCGCTCCGAAACTAAAGATGATTTCCATTACCCCAAGCCACATAACCGCCGCTTCATTATCACGACTAATGGTCAAATTGGTCTGCCCACTATTGCGTGGATTGTCGGGGTCCCGATTCAGGCGATATTCGTGGCCTGTAAAAACACCGACCAGAATACTCATAACAAACACAGCGGCGGCACTCAGAAACAGTGTCCAAAAGATGAATTTCATTCTGGCAGCACCTCAATCACAGGCGTGCTTTGATGTTCACGCAGGGCTTGCCATAACAATTTTGGTGTCAGCACCTTGCCATACATCAACATGCCCAAACGGAACACCACCGACGCCAACCATAACACCCCTGCCGTCGAAACGATCAAAATGACCATACTCACCGCGATTTGCCAAGCAGGGACGGCGGTCAGGCCGATTCGCATGATAATCGCAACCGGGGAGGTCATCGGGAAAAAGCTCATAATCACCGGAATTGGGCCGTTGGGATTGGTGAAAAATAGAGCGTTGGCGGCCAGTGGCAGCACGGCGATTAGGCCAATAAAACCTCCGGCTTGGCGACTTTCGGCTTCGGCGGTGACGGCTGCCCCCACCCCCAACATAATCGCCGACATAAGCACAAAGTCGAGAATGAACAGGACGATCATCAGCAGGACATCACCCGCTTGAAATTCCGCACCGGAGAAAAAGTCGCGGCCCTGCTCGGTGGTGAGGGCGATAATCGCGCCAGTCAGTATCCAAAAAGTGATCTGAGTGAAAGCGAGGCCGCTTAATCCCAATAGCTTACCGACCAGCAGTTCGAGGGGGCGAACGCTGGAGGCCAAAATTTCCATCAGGCGGTTTTCTTTCTCTTCCACCACGCCACCCATCATGAACTGGGAGGTGGTTGAGGTGGCAATAAAAAAGACAAATACGAAAATGGTCGGCAGCAAAAACCGCCCAATCAAGGCCGCTTCACTCTGACGTTCATCCGTCTCAAGGGTGCGAAACACCGCGTCAAACGGTTCAACAAGGCGTTCGGGCGGGACTTTTAGATTGGTGGCTTGTGCGACAAGGTTATCGCTGAGGAAGGCATCAATATTTTCTTTGAGCGCCTCGGTAATGTTCTTACGCGAATAGACATCCACCTGCCCGCTGAGGGTGTAGTTGGCGTCAATCACGAAAATGGCATCCGCCGCGCCATCTTTCAACTGCTGTTCGATATACGGCACCGCGTCCACTTCGGGCACATCCAGCGCAAAGTAGCCGGCGGGGGCTACGACATCAGGTTGGACAATGCCGGCCTTATCTACATAGGCGACCTTCTGAAAATCATCGGTGCTGGTTTCGCGCTCGATGATGAACTGGGTGATAAAAAACATCAGGCCCAAAATAATCAGCGGGAAAGCAAAGGCCATGAACAGAAAACCGGGGCTGCGAAAATTTACCCGATATTCACGGCGGGCCACAATCAACGCTTTGGCAAAATTCATCAGCGGCCTCCCTTAATCGGCTGCACGCACATCGCTAAAACGGGCTTCGGAACGGCTGCCATTGCCACCGACGACCTGAATAAAAATCTCGTTCAAACTTGGCACGGCGAGTTCAAAGCGGCGCACGGTGTAATCTTGGCGACTGGCGAGGATTTGCATGACGTCATCCGGGGTGAAACCGGGGGCCAGCATCAATTTGGCCTCGTGCCCGTTGCGACCCGCCTGTACTTCCTTCACACCGGGGACGCTTGTCCAATTGCCCTCACCCTCGACGATGACGGCGTTTTGGGCATAGGTTTGGCGCACTTCCTTGACCGGGCCATATAATACCCGCTGGCCCTTGTTAATCATCAACAGGCGATCGGCCATTTCTTCAACTTGGTGCATCTGATGGGTAGACATGACGATGGTTACGCCCTCGGCCTTCATCTCAAACAGCAGGTCTTGAATCACCTGTGTGTTCAAGGGATCTAGGCCGGAAAACGGTTCGTCAATAATGAGCAGTTCGGGTTTATGCAGAATGGTGGCGATAATCTGGACTTTTTGCTGCATCCCTTTGGAAAGCTGGCTGATTTTGCTTTTCACGTTGTCAGATAGGCCAAAATGTTCGAGGAGATCAAGCGCACGCACCCGCGCATCATGGGCCGACATGCCCTTGAGTTGACCGAGATAGATCAACATCTCTAGCACTTTGACATTTTTATAGAGGCCACGTTCTTCGGGCAGATAACCAATGCGGTCTTTGGTGGCATCAGTCAGTACCCCGCCCAACACTTGAATCTGACCGTCATCTGGCCGCAAAATATCCAGAACCATACGGATGATGGTCGTCTTGCCTGCACCGTTGGGGCCAAGCAAACTAAAAATCTCGCCGCGTCTCACCTCAAAATTGACATGGTCAACGGCGGTAAAATCGCCAAAACGTTTGGTGATGCCTTGCACAAAAATGGCGTGGTCAGAGGTCGCAAAAGTAGAACTGGTGGCGGTCATGCGGTGGGGGTCTCCCTTCCCTCCATTTGGGCCAATTAAAACATTGACCCGGTGAGATTACCTACCTTTATCTCACCCCAAACCGCCTAGCCTGTCAATAGAGACTGCCACCAAACATGCAAGCGCCCCAGTTTTTAGGGGGTCATTCCAACAAACAGCAGCACCGTCACCCCCGGATATTCCCATTGGTCAACATAGGCCAGACGGTTGACCCGCATCCATTCCGACAGCTTGGTGCCGTCGTTCGCAAAGGGGTCAAAGTCGGGCATTCGGAAGGGGTAATGGAGGCTTTCATACGGATTCCGCACCATGACCCAGATGCGCTGACCTGAAACCAGCGGGGCGGGTTCTTCAAATTCAATTTCGATGGTCGGGGGGTCAAACGAATCATCGGTGTAGCGGCGAAACGGGATGAGGGATGCGCCATTCAGCACCATCAATTGATCACCCGGCTGAAAATTGCGTTCAATGTGTTGAGAGGCATCCGGCCAACCTTCACGCTTCTCCTCATGATTGGCGCTACGAATCACCACCGTGATTACCCCAAAAATTAGCATGACGATTAGCAAAAACGAGGCCCATTGACGCAACTGGCTCGGCTGACTGCTGTGCAGGACTAAGGTCAAAATGGCCGGCAGATAGAAAACGAAATCGCGTCCCATATAATTAAAGAGCATATTCCAGAGGGTTACAAAGGGGTCGGTGAAGGGAACAGGCGGTATCCACGCAATGCCAAACGAAATGACTGCTTGCTGGGTCAGCGCCCCAATCCAAATCAACAGCGGCTCACCTGCGATCAAATGACTAATAAACCACTTCCTACAGAAATCAGCATGTCCACGCAAGATAAATGGCAGAGTAAGCGCAAAATAATGGGTCATAATGATAGCTGGCGACAAGTGCCACAAATACACGGCTATACTTAAAATACCCAAAAACGCCCCACCGAGCATCACAAGGGTCATAATATAGATTATGGTGTGAGGGTCATTTCATCATAGCGCCCAACGCCAATTTGGTCACGGGATAAATTGCCTATAACCTTAACCTAGATTGGGGGTATTGGGGAAACATGGGGGGAGACAGAAGGGGGCAGTGTTGGTGCCGCTGCCCCTCGTCGAATTTAGTTTAAGCTACCTGTCCACGTCCCGACATAAATATCGGTCTGGAATACGGAACCACGTTGGATCTCAAAATAGCCATAATAGGTGCCGTCGTGATACTCCAATTCTGCATACCAGATGCCACGCAAATTGGTCTCGGCGTCGGAGAAAACCGGGCTAGACCCGACCCGTTCCCACTGCAAGCCGTCCTGACTAATCGCCAAACCATAGGCCTTGTCGCGGTCAGCCCCTTTGGATGACCGATAGAGCATGACATACCCATCGGGGGTCAATCGCACACGCGGTTGGGCGACACGTTCCGAATCCCATGCGCCGGATTCGGTGGACGGCAAAAATACGGGGTCGCTTTCGGCATAGGGCGCTTCGGTAGTCGCAGGATCGTCATATTTTGTCCATGTGATGCCATCGGAGGAAGTCGCCATACCAATACCGTTGCTGGCGGTATTAGCTCCCCAACCCGAATAGTACATGACATAGCCATCATCGGTTTTTACAACACTCGGTGCAACGAGTTGACCATCATCCCATTCGCCTGCACTGCCACGACTGAGGGATAATTCGGTATCCATTGTCCAAGGGCCTTGGGGGGCGGGGGCTGTCGCCCGGGCAATCGCGCCCAAATGGACATTGCTGCCAAAAGCACGCGGCCATAGATAGAAATACAAGACCCATGTGCCATCGTCCTCGATCAATGCTGAGGATGCTAGGGCAGCCCGTACACTAAAGGGCGCATCGGCGGTATAGAACACCGGATCGGGCGTCACTTCCGTCCATGTAGTGCCATCATCCGAGGTCAAATAGCCGATTTCAACCGAGGCGGGCCAGCCCTGAAACCCATTGCGGAACATATGAAATTTGCCATCATGAACCACAACCGTACCGGGGTCAGTAAATGTGCCATCCCACTCACCCGGAGCGCCATGAAAGACCGCCGCGTTCTCGACATCAACGCTAAAGTGTGGGTCATCGCTACTCTGCCCGGATACCATCTTGGGGATGGCAACTAGTGTCAACAGAATTGCGGCGACAAATACCCGTGATGTATATTTTTTCAACCCCATACGCCTTCTCCTTGTAATTATAATGGTCGCGGTCATTCCAGAAGGGTAGACTGCGGCGTCCACCCCCGGAAGGATACGCTATGTCTTGCATCGTAGAGGGGATGGGCCTTTGACTCAAGCACCACTTTGGTAGATAGGGATAGTACCAATTTCATTATGAGCAAATCGCTGCCTGCCCCGTTTATGCTTTCGATTATCCGGCTAGAAAATAACCTGCCGACGCCGCTGTATCGGCAAATCTATGAGGCGCTGCGTCAGGCCATTATCACGCGCCATCTGGGGGCCGGGGTGCGGCTGCCCTCCACCCGCGATCTGGCTGAAGTATTATTGGTGTCGCGCAATACGGTGATCAACGCAATAGACCAACTAATCGCCGAAGGGTATCTCGAATCGCGGGCCGGGTCGGGCACGTTTGTCACCAGCGAACTCCCCGAAGAATCGCTGACGGCCTTTGCCAACCACGCCCGACCTGAACCGCATCCCCTGCCAAGCCGTGAACTTTCCGAAGCTGGCACCCGCTATGATTGGCTGGCCCAGCGATTTTCGATGCCGCGTGTCGGCCCACCTCCCCAATCTTTGGCGTTTAATGTGGGCGTGCCGGATATGCGAGTTTTTCCGTTTGAGCAGTGGGGACAGATGGCAGCACGGCATTTTCGCGATAATCCACCGTTGAGTATCGGCAGCGAACAGGGCTTGGCGGGCTATATGCCATTGCGGGAAGCCGTCGCGGAGTATCTGCGGGTGGCGCGGGGGGTGCGCTGTGAAACCGAGCAGGTATTTATCACGGCGGGCACGCAACAATCGCTGTATATGGCGGTGCGGCTGTTGTGCAATGCGGGGGACGCGGCGTGGGTCGAAAATCCACTGTATTTCCCGGTGCGGAACGTGTTATATACCGAAAAAATCAGCCTTGTGCCAATTGCGGTAGATGATGAAGGGCTGGATGTAGACGCCGCTATTCACCAAGCGCCCCATGCCAAATTGGTCTATGTCACCCCTTCACATCAATTTCCGGTCGGCAGCACATTGTCACTGGCGCGGCGCATGAAATTACTGCATTGGGCCGAACAAGCCGGGGCGTGGATTTTGGAGGATGATTATGATGGCGAATTTCGCTACAGCGGCTATCCATTGGCCTCGCTACAAGGGCTGGATGGGCATAACCGCGTGATATACATGGGTACGTTCAGCAAAGTGCTGTTTCCCGGTTTGCGCTTGGGCTATGTGGTCGCGCCGCCGGATTTGGTGAAGGCGTTTATCGGGGCGCGGGCGGTGATGGGCTATACCCTGCCACTTGAACCGCAGGCCATCACCACCGAGTTTATCCGCGAAGGCCATTTTACCCGCCACATTCGCCGGATGCGTAAGCTATATGCCGAACGGCGCGACGTGTTTATGGAAGAGGCCAGCCGCTATTTTGATGGGTTGTTGGAATTTGGGTCAGCCGACGCGGGGATGCACATCATGGCATGGCTACCAGCGGGGCTAGATGATCGTCAGGTAGGCGAGGCCGCCGCGCATCAAGGGTTACGTGCCCTGCCCGCCTCAAATTTTTATGTGGGGAATACCACCCCGCGACACGGCCTGCTATTGGGATTTAGCCCGATTACCCCCGACGAAATCCGCGCCGCCATACCCAAGTTGGCTAAGGCGATAGAAAAGGTGATGCAGCCAGCATAAGTATGGCAGGCGTCTAGCACCATCCAACATTCTGACCTATCATAAAATCATCACACAGTTTAACCGCATGGTGAGGTCACTTATGAAATCCTACCGCCCTACACATTTGGTCATCGTTGGGTTGGTTATTTTGGTGCTGGCAAGTTTCGCAATTGCCCCGCATCGCCACAGCGCCGCCGCACCCGGAACACAAACCCTCATTCCGTTTGGGGATCGCAGCGACCCCGTTCTGCTGATTCAGTCCTACTACAACGCGATTGTGCTGCGTGATTATGCCCGTGCCTACAGCTATTGGGATGCTGCGCCACAAGGTCAAACATTGGCCCAGTTTTCAGCGGGGTTTGCGACAACCACCAACGTGCTTGTGGTCGTCAGCACCCTGATTCGGGAAGGGGTCGCCGCCGGAACAACCTACGATGCTGTGCCAACGCTGCTGGTGGCTTCACAGACGAATGGCACCGTAAAGGCCTATGTCGGATGTTTCACAGCGAAGGTCGCGCGCGTGGAGACGACTACCGACACGAATGTTGCCGACAATCCTTGGTCGTTGGCAAATGAGACAAGCGGATTTGAGGAAATTGCACTAGACGAGGTAGATGTCAATTTGATGCGAACCTCCTGCAACCCACCCGCGTTAGGCGACCTCAGGCTAGATTCACGCGACAACCCGATTTTGCTGCTGCGTTCCTATTTCAACGCCGTGCATCTCAAAGACTATACCCGCGCCTATAATTATTGGAGTACGCCGCCGCTTGGTCTGACCAACAACCAATTTGTGCAAGGCTATGCCAACACGACCGATATTTTTGTGGCGGTGCTGCTGCCGATTCAATTCGAAGGCGCGGCGGGGAGTACCTTCGCTACGATGTCCACGATTCTGATTGGCACGGAAAAGGACAAAACCCCTGAACGGTTTTATGGGTGTTATGTGGCGCGTAGCTCGAATGTCGGGTCTGGCCCAACACCGCCCCCACCGTTTTGGAATTTCAGCAGTGCCTCAATTAAGGTCGCCCCGCTGGATGCTACCGATTATGAACTGCTGACGACGCCGTGTGAGATTTAGGACTCACAATAAGTCGGATGGTTCATGGGCGGGGTGGGGGAAATACTTCTCACCCCATTTTGATTGCCGCGAAACTGGTACTATTTCTAGAACCGACCTATCATAAAGGGAACAAGGACAGACGAAAACATCGACGGTTTGATCTGATTGGTTTTGCCGAAGTCATGAAAGGCTATACCGATGAAACGACCGTTTTTCTGCTTCTGGCTTATACTCACAATTTTAACATTGTCACCTATGGGTCACTTACACGCACAGGGTGACAGTCACCCACTCATACCAACAAATCTTAGCTCCATCACTCCTACCAACGCTGCGCAAATGCAACAGGTCGCACAACTTGGTAGGGGTCGTATCTTTGGATTGAATTGGCTAGATCATCAGATCGGCGTCGCCACATCGTTGGGGGTGTGGGTTTATGATACGGAACATTTGACCGAAGCCGATTGGCCCACTGCGCCCATCATTCCGGCCCGCGCCAATCAAGTGGATGCTGGCGCGTTTAGTGCGGATGGACGGTTCTACGCAAGTGGCGGGCAAAATGGCGACATCGCCCTCTATGATATGACGACCCGTGAGCAGATCGCCGTCCTAGAAGCCCATAGTGACCGCATTTTGAATGTGGTGTTTAGCCCAGACGGCAAGTTGTTAGCTTCCGATGGGCATGACGCGAGGGTGCGTATCTGGGATACCTCCACATTCGCCGAAGTAGCATCGTTTCCGGAAGGGGAGACAGTTGAGGTGCCCATGATTTTTACCTCTGGCAGTCTCAGCTTCATTTGGGGCACAAGCGAATCCGCCACAGCCGAGGTAGGCGGATATACGGTTCATGCTTGGAATCGCAAAACTGGTGAAGAATCGGTACTCGTGAAACGCGAGACTAGCCAAACCGGGTATTACCTACCCGCCATTGCGCTTAGTCAAGATGGGCAATATTTGGCAGTGGCGGCTAATTTTGAGCTCTATCTATGGGACTTGGAAAACGGCGAAATGGTCTGGATGAAAGATGACCATGAGGAGGGTCTCATTAATTACGCGATTGATATTAGCCCGGATAATCGTTGGGTTGCCACCGCGACGACTGATTTAGGGGGCTTCGACGAAGCAGTACGGCTATTTGATCGGGCAAGTGGCGAACTGAACAGGGCTTTTGACGACTATACGGGCACAGTCAATCATGTCGCGTTTAGTGCGGACGGGTTATGGTTGGTTGGCGCTGCGTTTGATGGCACCATACGGCTATGGGACACCACCACCTTTATCGAACAAGCCCGCGTGACGGGGCATTATGGGGCGGCAGATCATTTGGCTTTGACCGCAGACGAGGATCGGTTGGCGGTTGGCGGCTTCGATGCGGAAGTGCGGGTCTGGGATACTACCACAAGTGCTGAACTGCCAGACTTTGAATCGGACTGGTTTGCTTCGATTGAAGGGGTCACATGGAGTCCCGATGACTCGCACCTGTTAGCGATTGCCAACCATGTCGTCAGCGATTACAAAGTTTGGGATACCAGTACCAACCGCGCATTGTCCGTCGAAGCGGAAAATGGGGACAGTGTTTATACCGGTGTGTTTTCGGAGGACGGGACGGCGGTCTGGTTGGCAATGATGCAAAATGGCGCTTTCACATTGCATTTAATACCGATTGCGGGTGGCGAGATCATCACACAAACATTGGTTTCATTGCCCCCAACCTCGGCCCGTTTCACCTCTGATGGTCGCCGACTTGCCAGTGGTGATGAGTCGGGCACAATTCATTTGTGGGATGCACTGTTTGGGAAACCAACCTCGGTGTTTCTGCAAGATGGCCCGGTACGATCACTTGTCTTTAGCCCCGATGAAACATTATTGGCATCGCGGGGGGACAATGGTCGCATCTGGATATGGGAATTGGCGACGGGTCAGCTTTTGGCTGAATTAGCGGCGAACGAAGCCAAGATCGATAGTATGGCTTTTAGTCCAGATAACCAACTGCTGGCAACAGGGGGTCAGGATGGCACGGTTCGCGTGATGGACCTCGCGACCGGTACGGAATCGGTTGTGCTGAGAGGGCATTTCGCTAGTGTCACCAGCCTATTGTTCAATGCGGACGGCACGGCCCTGCTTTCGGGCAGTTTTGATGGCAGCGTGCGGGTCTGGGGTGTCCCTATTGAGTGAGTTAATCACAGGAGGGGTAGGCAAAAAATCGGCCTGCCCCCAGCAAGCCAACCACAAGCAACATACAATGCGCTAATCAATATCCATTGCCTCGCTATGTGTTTTGTATTTTTGTGACGAATTTAGCACAGCTAACGACCAGATGGAGCGAGTTCGCTATAATCTATATAGGTTCGTCCAAAAACGATGAAAATGGAGCTAATGTCTCAAGAAACCACACTTATCGAGCGCCTAACCACGCTCAATGAAATCGCCGCCACGCTCAACAGCGCGGTGGATGTACAAAGCGCCTTGAATGCCGTCCTCGCCCGTCTGGTGGAGTTGATGGGCTTACAAACCGGCTGGATATTTTTGATATCCCCCAATGCCCAAGAACGCTGGTGGGGCAAAGGGTATGTGCTGGCGGCCTATCACAATCTGCCCCCCGCACTAGATTTGGAAAACGCCGCTGCGTGGGATGGCGGCTGTGATTGTCAGGGTTATTGCAACAAAGGCAAACTAACTGAGGCCTATAATGAGGTCAGGTGCAGCCGCTTGGTGGAATCCGACGGCGATACACGTGGTTTGATTGTTCACGCTTCTGCCCCTTTGCGAATCGGCGACCAGACCCTCGGCATTTTGAATGTCGCGGCGGCGGATTGGAGCGAGTTTAATCCCGAATCACTCACCATTTTGAACAGCGTCGGCAACATCATCGCGGCGGCCATTGAGCGTGCCCGCTTGTTTGACATGCTGCGCGAACAACGCATCCATGAACAGGCCGTGCTGCTCGAATTTTCCAACCAACTGCTGAGTCGTTCGGCGCTGCAAGACCTAATGAATTATCTGGTAGACGAGGTGCGGCGGTTATTGGGATTTGATGCGTGTGCCCTGCTGCTCCCCAACGAAGATGGCACATCATTGGCGTTTAAGGCCGCGAGTGGTTGGATTGCCGATCCGGTGGGGGAGCGCCGTCTGCTGCCGAATGATGATCGCACCGGGCCGGGGCGTGCCATGCGCAAACAACAACCCGTCGTGGTTGAGGATATTTGGAAAAGTGAGACGAATACCTTTCGCGCTGATTGGTTAGCCGCCGAGGGATTTCATGGGCATGTCATCGTGCCGCTAATCGTGGATGGGCAGTCTATTGGCACGCTGGTATTGGATATGCGCCACGCCTACCGCATGGATATAGATAAACTGCGTTTTTTGCGCTTGATGTCCAATCAGGCCGCTATCGCCATCGAAAAAGCCCGCCTGCTGCAACAAGAGGCCGAGGGTCGGCGCTTGGACGAAGAATTAGCCCTTGCCCGGAAGATTCAACTGAGCCTGCTGCCCGATTCGTGCCCCGTTATGGAGGGGTGGGCGATGTGCTCCTATTATCAAGCGGCGCGGCAGATTGGCGGGGACTTCTATGATTTTTTCTGGTTGGCGGGCGAAGAAAAACGGCTTGGTATGGTCATCGGGGATGTGGCAGGCAAGGGTGTTCCAGCAGCCTTATTTATGTCCATGAGCCGCACGGTTATTCGGTCGGTTGCCAGCAGTGGACGCCGCACACCAGCCGAAGCGCTCTATCGTGCCAATGATGTCATCACCAATGACGCGCAAAGTGATGTGTTCTTGACGGTTTTTTATGGCGTGTTGTATCCAAACGAGGCGCGGTTTGTGTTTGCTAATGCGGGGCACAATCCTCCCTTGTGGTGGCGGGCCGAACATGGGGCTTTTGAAACCTTGTACGCCAAAGGCATTGTCTTGGGCATGTTTGAACAAATCCGCCTAGAGGAAAATCAGGTTCATTTGCAACCGGGGGACATCGTGATTTGTTATACCGATGGAGTCACTGAGGCGATGGACGCAGAAGGTGATTTGTTTGGCGAGGCGCGGTTGCGGGCCGCTGTTGAAGCCCAAGCCAATGAGTCGGCAGACGATATTTTAGACGCGATTGTCCAAGCCGTCTCGGGATTTACAGGTGAGTTACCCCAATCCGATGATTTGACCCTATTTGTTTTGAAGCGCGAATCGTAACAGGGTAGGCAGGGATTTTGTGCCCGCCCGCCTAACTTTCGCTAGGGCTATCCCCCAACCAACGTCAGGTCGAAATTCCCTACCTACGCCAGATGCCCCATTGTTCAAAACAGCCTATCCTGAAAACATGCCCCAACGAAAGGGGTGTTGTAAATAATCACGTTGGCCTATCTCTTGGAGATCACTCAATGCGTATCAAAGTTGCTCTTACCCTCCTCATCGCTATTGTCATGCTCGTTGGGGCCAGTGTTGCTACCCACCGCGCCCACGCCCAACCTTCGCAGGAAGAAGTCATAGCGGTTACCTTCGTCGGCACGATTGAAGGTGAACCAGATGTATTTGTGGGGGTTGGCCTAGTCGGTGAAGAAGCCACTATCTATATCTGCGATGGGCAGGCCGATAAAAACACGGTCAGCGTCGCCGAATGGTTTATCGGGCCAGTGTTGCGTGGTCAGGTCGAAGTCGTGAATGAATCCGGCAACCGCGCCCAAGTTACCCTGAATGAAACCACTGGCAGCGGCCAATTCACCTTCGCCGATGGCACAGTCAAGACCTTTACGCTCGAATTGGTCGCACTTGAAGGGCCGGGTCTATTCCGTTCCGAATTTAGCTTCGGTGAAAACCTCTTCATCGGCGGCTGGATTATCTTGTCGGATGGCTCGGTGCGGGGTGCGGTTTTCCAACGTCCCTTACCAAACACCCCTGCTATTCTTGTACCTGCCAATTTCGTCCAATTCAACGGCATCACGATCAAGATCACCGAATAAACGACTGGTGGTATAGAGCCGCCCTTTCTCCAGCTTCGAGACGGTAGAAAATTGGGACAGTCACACGGCTGTCCTTTTTCTTTTCCGGTAATGTTCACTACCAACAGATGCTAAATGTGCAGAAATTGTAACGAGGTTAATAGCTTCTATGATATACTAAAGAAGATTTTACTAAGAATAACATAAAGTTCATGGCAGAAACGGAGGATATACGCTAATCACTAATCAGGAGGCAATTTGATGAATCTTGCCCGATTTAGAACCTTTTTTAAGGCTTTACTCACTTCATTACGCACGGGCCAATTTAAGGCCCTCCTCAGAGAATTTCGACGCCGCTTCTACTCGGATTGGACACACTTTGGCTTGGCCCGCGACCTCACCCAGCCGTTTGAAGCCAGTCCCGCCAAAATCCCTATCGCCGTGCGCCCTCTCAAAGACTCGGATGTCCCCAAGCTGCTGGCAATGGACGCCCCCGGTATTTCTGATCGCGGCCCCTATGTTCGTATGCACCGCCTCAACTTCGTCAATACCCATATCGGACAATGTTATGTCGCGGCGACGGAAGACGATACGCCGTGTTACATGCAGTGGTTGATGGGAGCGCAAGATAACGAGGCCATTCAGGGTTATTTTCATGGCATTTTCCCGGTGCTGCAACCCAACGAGGCCCTTTTGGAATATGCTTTTACGCCGGAAACATTTCAGGGCAAAGGTATCATGCCCTACGCGATGGCCCAGATTGCCGAAAAAGCCACCGACCTCGGCGCGAATCGGGTGATTACCTTTGTGGATCACCAGAACATCCCCGCGTTGAAAGGCTGCAAACGGGCCGGGTTCAATCCCTATCTCACGCGCACCGATCAATGGCGCTTTTTCCGCCGCCGCTATGTCTTTACGCTGCTGCCACACGGCACGCCCTATTCATTTGACGTCGCACCACAGGTCGTCACTACCTCGGCCCAATAACGGCGTACAAAGTTGTTGGTCAATCTTTGGGCATATTTCATTATGCTGTCGGTAACCACCTAGCAATCATCGAAGCGAAAAGTCAAAGGATCCGTCTATGGCACCAAACCTTTGGAGTCAGAACACACCGGATTTGTTCTGGCACTGCAACCCAAATCCGACTTTTGAAGAATGGCAGGCGGCGATTCAAAAGCATAGTTCCATTCTTAATCTACCCCATCCTCCCCCGGACGGTGATACGTTAGTTGAGCAGATACTGGGTGAAGGGCAGTTTGGCCCGGAGCGATGGCGATTGAGTACCGCCAAACGCCTCTATTATGAGGTCAAACCTCTGATGCCGCGCCCGCTTATTGTTGCCCTCCGTCAGATTTATAGCCGGGGTGCTGAGGAAGAAACGCTTGTACATTGGCCCATTGAGGAGCGCTACGTCACATTCCTCTATGAAGTCCTGCGGGAGGTGCAGGCGATACGCGGCGGCATGTTGTCACACCGTCCCCTGTGGCCGAATGGACATCCTTATGCCTTCGTGCTGACCCATGACATCGAAACAGCGGCGGGGCAGGCGTTTGTACGAACGATTGCCGATCTTGACGAGAGCTTCGGCTTCCATTCCTCCATCAACTTTATCCCGGAACGCTACAAAATTGATTACAGCCTGATGGATGAACTACGGCAGCGGGGGTTTGAAATCGGGGTACACGGCCTGAAACACGATGGCAAGGAATTTCAGTCCAAGCAGGTGTTTATGCAGCGGGCCAAGCTTATCAATCATTATCTGAAAGATTTTCAGGCGATTGGATTCCGTGCGCCCTTGATGCACCGTGAACCAGAGTGGATGCAGGTGTTAGAGATTGAGTATGACCTCTCGTTTTTTGACACCGACCCCTATGAACCCATGCCGGGGGGTGTCATGACAATCTGGCCCTATTTTGTGGGGCGCTTTGTCGAACTGCCCTATACGTTGATCCAAGACCATACGCTGGTCAAGGTCTTGCGCGAAACCACACCCGACATCTGGTTGCGCAAAGTAGATTTTATTGAACAAAATCGCGGCATGGCCCTGATCAACACGCACCCCGATTATCTGACGGACAGCGCGGTGATGGAGGTCTATGTCAGCTTTTTACATCAAATGAAGGAACGGGGCGGATTCTGGAACGCCCTCCCATGCGAAGTAGCCCGTTGGTGGCGACGCCGCGCTTCCGACGATCCGCTGGATGAGTTTGCAGGGCTAATGGGTAGGGCAGTGGATGTTGTGGAATTGCCTAGTTTTTCGGGGCGGTAGCAATGCCGCCTTGCCTCGGCGGGGCGTTTTAGATATTTTAATACACTATATAACACTAAGATTTTATGTAAATATAACTAAATGCCTCATTTTTCGATACCAATGGCCCAGTCTGGTAATGGCTCGCGGCGCTGAATCCATGCCGACGGAATACCCGCCTGCCCAACGTACAGGGCCACAATCCCCCCGACAATTGCGCAGTTGGTGTCTATGTCGCCAAGCGCCGATGCAGTCTGCCACATGGCCTCCTCAAAATTCGCCAGATATTCCCCCGCGCACCATAGACAAAACGGCACGGTATCTTGGGCCGAAATCATTTTCCCGTTGCCCAATATCTGCGCGGCATAGGTCGGGCGGTCGGATTGAATTTCCGCCGCACGCCGCAGACCAAATTTGACTTCACTGGTGGGGATGTGTGGCAGAATCATTTCGATAAACGCTTGGCGCGTGGGTGGGGGTGTGCCGCGCAGCCGACAGGCCAATGCCGCCGCAACTGCTACCGCGATGCCACCAGCGATGCCTTCCGGGTGGGCGTGGGTGACTTCGGAACAATTGGTCGCTTGGCTAATCACTTGCTCCAAATCGTCGGCGTAATAGCCACCCACCGGGGCAATACGCATGGCCGCCCCATTACCATATGACCCCTGCCCTCCGTACAACTCATGAGAGGCTTCCCGCCACCAATGCGCTTTGGTGCCGATTTGCCGCAACAGCCGACCCGCCCCCGGCCCGTATTTACGTTCAGGGTCATAGTGAGCCGCGAAACTAATGGCGAGGGTATCCTGATCAATTTCGGCTTTTTTACGCAGCAGGCAATAAATCGAAAGGGCCATGTTGGTGTCGTCAGTGTAGCGCCACAGACCATCGGGCAATTCGCGCTGTTGGATACGCTGGGGAAGCGTATCTTTTGGAAAATGGAAAAAGTTATCGCCAAAGGCATCGCCAACCGACAACCCTTCCAGCGCCAACCGAGCATTTTCTAACAAGGGCATTGCTAAATATCCTGTCGAATGTCGAAGGTATCATGATGATGCACCAGCGTATAACCCCGTTCACGCAGCGCCCGATCTACCAACGCCAGATAATGGGGGGTGTCTTGGCCGAGCAGTTGCGACCTCAAATGTTGGGGTACATCTAGCCCTAGCCAATCGTGCATCACGCTGAATATCACTTGGGCTGATTCATACGGGCCGGGTCGCCGCTGTTTTTCCCAAACCATCACCCCGAACAGCGCCAACACCGAATGACCCTGACGGCGCAGATAGGTGTCCAGCAAAAAAAGGTCAAGGATGGGGCTGCGTCCACCGCGTTTTTGCTGTTTTTGGAGGGCACGTGCCAAATAATACGTCAGGAATTGATAGGGCGGGTCGCGGAACATAAATTGATTGTAACAATATTGGTTGAGCAGTTCGCCTATCAAGCGTGCATCTTCGGGGGGACAGGTCGGGCTGGGGTATAACACCGATTTGGCGCGACCGGCCCAACTACTGGTGGTATAAAAATGGGTCAGTTCGTGCGCCAACCCGTCTTCTAAAAAATAGGCATAGTTGTCATGTTCGAACAGTTTCCACAAATAGGCGGGGTTGTTGGGGCCATAGACGATAATCCCGTTTGGCACATTTTCACCCGTCGCAAAAGCCCGCCCGCCGGTAATCTGTTCAAAATCATTAGGGGCTTGCAAAATCAAAATACGGATGTCCCGCTGACCACCATAGGGTGCGACGGAACTTTCAATCCACACCAAGAAACGGTCAATATAGTCCCAAATTTCGGCAGGGGTTTGGGGAATCGTCTTGCCCTGTTGAACAGCGAGGCTAAAATTCAGCGGGCCATGTTGTGCACCATACACATGATTTTCGACGGGCAAGCCTTCGGCGGCATAGACAAAAAAACCCTCCAATTTGGTCGGCTCGATTGGCCCGTCCATCCCATTGGAAAACACACCCCATTCCGCCGGAACATCGGTTAGCTGAAACTGCACCTGCAAATCCTCTATCCATTGGTGCAATGGAGATGGGACGGGGAGACTCCCCACGCCAAAAAATGCCTCATGGTCGTTGATAAAGGGGTACATCAAATAGACATCACGATCCGCCCCCATACAATCAGTATAGGAGGTTTGCAGGTCATATTCGATGAAAAATCGTTTGGCGGGGAGGGTCAGATTTGTTCCGCTTATGTTACACTGGACTAGATTCCCCCAACCATCGCGGGTGGTCAGGTTCAGAATTTTTAGCCCCGGTAAGTCGGCGATGCACTCCAAATTGAAGGGGTTTTCGTCATGTAGGGATTGGCCCTCAACGGTGAAATGTAGCAGTTTTTCATTGACCTTTGCCAAACTGACCGTAATTGCTAGGCGCATGGGTTTCCCCTCATGTGGTTAAGTTGGTAAAAATCGTATCGCCTATTCCGAGGTGATGTCGCGCTCCATCCGGCCGGGTTGAACAGGTTTGAACCGATCTAGCCCGCGTGCCTCTTGTCTGCGCTGGATTTCATCGTAGTCCACAAACAAGTCGCTACAATCTTGTTTGGCGCCACAGTTGGGGCAAATAATCTGACACTTCCAATGGAGATGCCAGCTTGCCCCACACCAATCGCAGACTTGAATCTGTTCCACCATAACTGACCCCTTTTTAGACTTTGGGGCGATCCGGGGGGGTCGGGATGCTCGAAATATACTCGTGCATTTCCTGTGCCCAAAGTTCCAACTGACCCAACAGCGATTTGACATCCTCGACACGCTGTTTGCCCAATAACCACAGCACATCAATCTGGGCCGGGTCATAACGGGTCAGACGCGACACGACATCGGTAATGTCGGCCTCCATTTGTACCGCAAAATCTTTGTCGGGATTACGTGTGCTAGGGGGTGGCGGGGTGACGGCACGTTTTTCGACCACCCGCGATTCCCCCCCAGCATTGATGACCATGTGAGTCGCGGTGCTAAATTTGTCATCCGATTCACGGAGGGGGTCTTCAAAATCTTCGCCGTTGTCAGGTGCAGCGGGTCGGGGGGTACGTTCGGTTTTGGATTTGCTGGCGGTGGCCGATCCTATCCGGCTCGTATTGCGTACCCGACCATCTTTGCCAGCCACCTGTGAACGGTCAACTTCTAAATTCCTTGAAGTTGATTGACTCAATTCACCCAAAATGCCGTTGACCCATGACGTAATGGTCGGCTGACTAACTCCTAATTGACGCGCCATCTCATTGAACGACACACGCGGATTTAATTTTCCGTCGTCACTCCATTCGAACCACGTTCGCCCTTGTGTGATCCGACGCTTCAAGATATTTCGCTTGTCCTCGTTGGAATAGGCCAGACCGTGTTCAAGGTTCGCATTCTCGGCAAATTCATAGGCGGCCTCATAGCCACCCTTCGAAACACGGGCTTTGATCATATCCCGCCCGGCCCGGCGATACGCTGCTACACGATGAAACCCATCCGCCAAAAGATAGTCACCGTGTGCATCTTGGAACACAATAATGGGTTCCATCTCACCGCCGTTTTCGACGACGATGGTATACTGATCAACCCGTTCTTCATCAAGGCCATCTACACGCACCTGAATCTGTTCGTCAACTACAATCTGCGACAAATGCAGATCAACCGGACGGCCTTCATTGGGGTGGCGCGTTGCCAATTCCAACGCCTCCAAAGGTGACATTGAACCAGCAGCGCGTGGAGGTCGGCGACTGTTCGGTTTAGACCTGTCCATAGGGCACTCCTTCAACGGCCTTCAACAATCGGTCAATCAATTTCCATGCAGTATCAACAGCGGTGTGGCGGGGGGCATAGGTAAAGACCGTTCGGGCAGCGTCCGAGGCTTCTTTCCAGACCGTGCTGAGTGGGATGGCTTCCTTATACCAGACCTTGCCGGGATAGAGTTCCTGCAATTCGTCTTCGCGGTCTTTATGTTCGCGGGTATTGCTGCGGGTCATCATCGGAATAATGCCGAGCAGTTCGGCGTCGTGTAGGCCCGCCAAATTGTTCATCATCTGGGTGATTTTTTCCAACCCGTCGAGGCTGAGGCGTGACATCTCGGTGGGGCACAGCACAAAGTCCGCTGCCGCCAAAATCGCCGGAGTGAACAGTGAAGCCGTCGGCGCGGTGTCAATCAACACAAAATCGGTCATGTCTTGCAGGGGTTTCAGTGAACGTTCCACCGCCCCAAAATCAGCCCCATCCAGTTGAATGTTGATGGCAGCCAACTGGGTCTTTTGTCCACCCGGCAAAATATAGAGTTGCCCACCGGGTTGCCGTTGGATGGATTCGTACTCATCCGCCGGAGCTAGCATCAGAACTGAGTCGAGTGGTTCGCCATTAACCAGCAATTCAAAAATTCCCTCGCGTGGTCGGCCCATATCATCCACCAGCGCAAATGACATAGCGATATGCCCTTGGGGGTCCATATCCACCATCGCCACCTGATACCCCATCGCGGCTAATCCGACCCCTAAGTGGATAGTCATGGTGGTTTTGCCGACGCCACCTTTTTGGTTCATCAGCGCAATTGTAGTTCCCATAAAAATGTTCTCCTCACGTCAATTCACATCCACTGACCCACCAAAGGTCATTGGTCACACCGGATGTCCGCACGAAATTTTTCGGTTACACGTAGTATACATCGCAAAAGTTTCTCTGTCGGTAGCGATTGTTATAGTTCGGTTCTAAATGACCGAATTTTGGGGTTTTTCCACCCCAGTCAGCCCAATTTTAGACACTGGCCTCACGGATCATCGCCTCCAAAATCGCATCTTCGTCCACCTGATTGACCTGACTCAGTTCGGCAAGCGGTGTCCCACCGTAAGTGGGGCGAGTTTTCTTGTCCCGATTTTTGGCGGCGTACATCTCGGCAAAACCTTGCGGGTCAGTCTTGCAGAAATTTAGCCAACCCGTATGGCGCACACCAAATTCCATCACCCAATTGCGGTTTTGGCGATGATGGGCCAAGAAACGAGGCCACACGGTCAGTACATATTCCGCCACGCGAATCGGTTCACCGTCTTGGCCCGGGCCATACATAAACCACCACAGCCGGAAATCAACCTCGAACAATTCACTACTGATCGGCACATCGGCGGGGGTCATGGCTTCGACTTCGTTCAAAACCTTTCGCAGTCGTTTCCATTCACGTGGGCCGGGCTTGACGCCTGATAATTCTGGCACTAGGCAAAAATTCACCAGTCCACGCAATGGGCCAAAGTTATAAATTTCGCGGGCCATCTCTTTAGCTTCGTCGTGCGAAACTTCCGAAGAAGAATCTATACCAAATTGCCCCTCGCTGCGACCCGATTCACTTTCGGCTTTGACCAACGAAACTTCAGCAGGGTGGTGGGTGGGAGAATGAGTTCCATCCATTTTTTGAGTACCTGTTGGGTGATTCTCATTCGTTAAACCTATTGAATCTTTTTCAATCAGTAAATTCTTATTCATAGATGGGGTCGGCGCCGACTGCTCGACGGGTAATATCACGCCAGCCGATTGGCTCGGATTCGCCAACGATGGGGCAGCGGTCTCCACTCGATAGGGGGATTTTGTGTCGCTCGATTGGCGATTTTCATCCAATCGGTTGGTTGGGATGTTGCCATCGAAAAACAATTTACTGTCAGTCGAAGGGATAAATTGGTTCAGACGGTCATAATCAATGCGATACCATTTGCCCTTGTCGAACTTGTTATTGGAAAGTTGCGCCCCGACCAGAATTCCGGCTTTTTCCATTTTGGAAATTGCCAGCTTGAAGGTGGCGGCGCTCCAAAACGGATAGTCGGCGTGCCAATCGGCATAGGCGTGGCGATACCAAAAATGGCCGTTGATGCGGTTGTCTTCTTTGGTTGCAAACACCCCAGTCATGTAATGGGTCTGCTGTAAGACGAGAGCGGCTTCTGGCCCAAAAACATTAGCGAGGGCCTTCGAAAATACCACCGGAATATCAGGTTTGTTTGGCTCATTATCGAGAGAAACTGGCTTAGTCATGGGATTATCCTTGCAATCGGTACTCATTTCAATTGTAAATTACTAACAAAACATGACAGTGAGCCTACATTTAATCACATAAGACCTTCTCTTAACGGCCATACTTGCCAATTTCGGGATTTAGCTTAAATTTCCGTTAAAACCCTTGACTTTTTGGCTCAATAGAGCGATAATCTTAAGCATGAGTATATGACAAGCCATCATATACCCATTACTATGTAAGACTCACAATACAATGTAAGGCTTACAATGTAGGACTCATTTCAATCAAACAGGACTTCACCCCACCCCTTCTCAAACGGGGTTCTTCCTGTCTCTAAAATTAGAACATATGTACTAATTAGAGACTTTTAGATTATACTCCGAATAGCTTCTGCTTGGCAAGTTCGTTGCTTTCAACCACATTTTCCTTGTCATCTGCACCAAAACGAAGTAACTGAAGTCCTACCTCAGGATACACCACCTTGCTTTGGGGTAGGGGTATCGCTCGAAACAGGGGAGAAAATGACGATTGTTGGGAGACTTGTCTATTTTCTCATGTGTGATACAATCGTTTATAGCGTTTTTGGTGATCCCCTGCACTTTCACCACGACGCACGTAACGGTGCGGCGCTACAGGCTCCTCAAATCAAACCTGAGTAGCGCAAACCGCAGGCCCCCAAGGTGGCTCAGGCGTTCTGACCTTGAGATACTCTTTGGGGCCTGTGCCCGTTTTCCTCTTCCAGCCGGTCTTCAGCTATGCCTTCGTCCAGCACAAAGAAATCGGTCACACTGCACCCAAAAAACTCTAGAAAGGTTTCGACTATGCGAGCATCATATCGCCGTACTTTATTTGTCACATAGGCGGATATTGTGCTCTGGGCGACTTTGGTTTCTTGTGACAAATCGTCCTGTGTCAGGCGGTTCCCTGTCTTTCGACCATATTCTGCCATCAATTCCGCCAGACGATTTTTAAGGATCATCGAAACCCATCTCCTCGTGACATGTTCCAGTATACAAACTTCTACCTAACTTGTCAATTACCTGAGTCAAAGATTGCTATGAATTATCTGGTAAGACAGGTAAATAGGCAAAACAGCACCATTGGCAGCAGGTTAGTGCTGCTGCTTATATGCATCTGTATAGTTTTACCGAAGGATGCCCGAATACGCTAGTGGGAATTTTCTGGAAATAGCGTGGTTTAGGGAAAACCGGGGATAATGTGCCGCCGAGTTTCCCTAAGTCATTATTGCCCAATTTAGGCACTGGCGATGGCTTCGGGGTAGGGTTTGGGAAATCTCCCTGTGTCGGCGGAGAGACTACCCAAACAACCCATGTCAGGTGCAGCCGTGATAGACTGCTATGCCCTGATTACTCCCATTTGATATGAACAATCGTATGTGTGCCGCCATGTTCTCGGCGCGGTGTATTTTCATCATATGTCACCGCAAAGTTGGTTCCGGGTGGCAAAAAGCGCCGCGCTATCCCCCAATAAACCCCATACTCCAGATCATCAGGGAAGGGGATGCGGATTTTCATCTGGATATGTTTGTCATCCAGTTTGGTATATTCCATGCCGCCGATGTCGGTGCCGCGATGATTGGTGTGATAAACATTGTTCCAGATCGAAAGCAGGGTATGAATATCCATGTTGCTGATTTCGGCGGGGAAGCGGGCCGTTTCGATCACTTTCATGCCGATGGAGATAAACATCTGCGACGCGTTGCCGGCTTCACTAGCCGCAATATCATTCAGCACATTCAGCCAGTTCTGCTGCGGATACCATTGATCCAATTCCACTTGGTTCAGGCCATGTTTTTCCAGAACATCCTCGAACTCATCAACCGTGATGGCACTCATAAACATCATCATGCCCTGACCGATGGACTCACAATCCGGACTAAACGATTGAAACTTAACCATTTTTCCCTCCAAGGCGTTGCGGTTAATTTCTTGAAACGATATTGATAATTATAATCTGTACTTGAAAAATACTAAAAATCTCAATTTCACGGATTGCTGGACATGATGCAACTTTTCGCCGCGCATCTGGTACTAATGCAGATATGAGCGAAAGGAACAGACATGGCACATTCGGTCAATAGATCACGCCAAGAGGGGTGGTTGATGCAAAACCGATCGACTGACCCGGATCGAGGGTTGATTGAGGCGATGGCACTCGGCGACGTGGGGGCATTGCAAGACCTCTATGCACGGCACGGCTTGGCCCTGCTCAATCTGCTCATTCACGAATTGGGTGAACGACATATGGCCGAAGAAGTGCTGCAAGATGTGATGATGGTCGCATGGCAGGGGGCGGCACGATTTCGCGGGGAAAGCCAAGTCCGGACTTGGTTAATTGCCATCGCCAAACGCCAAGCCAGTAAAGCACGTGAGCGCCGCCGACTCCCGCAACACATGCCGCTCGATAATGACCACCCGGATACCGCCGAACAGACGAATCCTGCCGCCGCGTTTGACCATGCTGCTGAGCAGGATGCCTTACAACAGGCCATTCGCCAACTGCCCCTCGAACAGCAAGAGGCGCTGGAATTGGTGTTTTTTCGCGGGTTATCTGGGCCAGACGCCGCTAATCAATTAGGTGTGCCGCTCAATACATTAAAAAGTCGTCTGCATCGCGCCCGTCAAGCGCTGCGCCAACTGCTAGGAGATATACCCCATGTCGAATAATCATCCCCATGACTTACTGCCCTTTTTTATCAACGGCACGTTGAGCGAAGCCGAAGAAACGGCGGTTGAGGCTCATCTTGCCATCTGCCCCACCTGCCAAGCCGATATGAATGAATGGCGACAAATTGCCCACGCGGTACGGTCATCCGCCGGAAATGCTGCGACCACTGTGCCTCCTCTTAAATTGCCTGCGCCGCTGACCAGTCACCGTATGGTGCCATTTTCGCTGCTCACCGCTACGAAGCCGATGTTGAATCAAATCCACCCGCCTCTATTTCGATTGCGCCATCTGCGTGGATCATTGGCGTTGATTGCCGCCCTAATTCTGGTATTTTCCGGGATTGTCGTATTGGCGCAGGGAATTGAGGGGTTGTTCCCGACCCGCGACCCCGATCCAAAATCGTACCATACTGGACAGACCATCGTGCTCGGTCAGACAGGTACGCCTCAGCCAACGCTACCGACTGTGTATGAGGTGCTGCACAATGACCCCGATCTCGGCCAATTTGCCGCCACGATTGCCGACAGTGAATGGCTGACCAGCGTTACCCAAGGCGAACCCGTAACGATTTTTGTTCTGCCGAATGACATTTTTGATCCAATACAGACCGAGATCGCGCAGGTGATTGGACAAGGTTCGGCTGGCTGGGAGGGCTATCTGTTCAGTTATGTGGTGAATGATGCGTGGTCAAAGGATCAGCTTGCCACACTGCCTCCTGAGGTACGCGGCCATTTTGAACGGGGTGGTTACAGCTATGGCAGCAAGCTCCACACGGCGTATGATGCCGGACGCCAATTGGTGTTGAACGGACAGGCCCACATCACCCAAAGCATTGAGGCCGCCAATGGTTATGTGCATATTTTGGATGCCCCGCTGGTGACTGCCCAATCTTTTCTGCTGGCGTATCAAGGCACGGACAGCATCGAATCCGCGCCGACAGTGTGTGATGTGCTGGGAGATAATCCCGACTACAGCTATTTCAGAATTGCGCTGGATGGCCTTTTGGCAAGTGATGGTGGCTGGATTCAGCATACGGTTTGCACAAACATGGGGACAGTTACGTTGTTTGTGCCCGATAACGCAGCCATGCGCTCGATTTTCCCGAACACTGCGACAGAGAACGATTTCCGCCGCTTTGTGTTCTCAAAGCCCGAATTCAGAGAACCGCTGTTCAACTTCGTCCTTGCTCACCTGCTGTATGGCCTATGGTCACAGGAGCAGCTCGCCACGCAGGGTACCGTTCGCAGTTCATGGGGAGCCGAAGGGCAGGAGTTTATTAACACGATCAACGCTCGGTGGAGTGATACCCAGCCAACCGAGCTAGTCCTTAACAATCGCGCATACGTGAAAAAAGGCGACGTGATTGCCACCAATGGGATTATCCATTTTGTCGATACCCCGCTGATTTCATTCTTCGATCTTTTTGGCGACGAACCGTTAACCGATCTGCTGGCCCCGCCGATTGAATCTGCCCCCGAAGGCACACCCGCTGAACTAAGAACGGCCCTGAATACCCTTATGGCAATCAATGACCCCGCCCAACGTCAATCTAGCCTAGATGCTTGGTGGGAGGAATGGCAGGCCACAGGTCAAATTCCATATGTAGATGGAGCAAGGGTGGCTTTCCTCTATCGCGGGGATGCAGCGGCTGTCGAATGGCGCGGCGACTTTAACGGCTGGTCATCTGAAGGAGCTTTATCCGGTCAGAATTTGATTGGGACAGATTTGTGGATCGCGCTGGCCGAATTTCCAACGGGCGCTCGCCTCGATTACAAGATTGTGGTCAATGGGGCGACATGGCTGCTTGACCCGGCCAATCCGCATCACCAGTGGAGCGGAACGGGGCCAAACTCCGAACTTAGGATGCCGGATTCGGTGCCATCGGAATGGACGCGGCGGCGCGATGGTATCCCGCAAGGCACCCTGAGTGACCCGGCTACGATGACGGAGTCTTATGGAGGTTATGCACTGACCTATCAGGTTTATACCCCCGCTGATTACGATGGATCGGTCAACCTGCCTGTGATGTACGTCCTAGACGGCCAAGACTATCTGGACGAGCGTTTGGGGGCACTGGCGACTATTCTGGATAATCTCATTGCGGCGGGCAAAATTGAACCTGTGATTGCCGTCTTCGTCGATGTGCGTGCCTCCGCCGATGGGCCAGATAATGCGCGGGAAGAAGCCTATGTCAATAATGGTGCGTTTGCTGGTTTTGTGTCTGTCCTCGCTGGCGCGATTGACATGCAGTATACAACCGATGCTCGCTCCGAACGCCGCCTGATTCTCGGCGCATCGTTGGCTGGGCAGACGGCTTTGTTTGCTGCCATCCAGAATCCAACAGCGTTGGCTCCATTTGGCTTGGTGGCTGCGCAGTCACCGTCCTTTGATGACACACTGTTGGATTTGTATCGCCAAGAGTCCGTCCGTCCCCTCAATATCTGGATCAGTTCCGGTATACCCGAATGGGATATCAACATCAACCCGCTGCAAGGCGTGATTGAACGGCGTGGTTATCGCCTAACGACTGTGCGCGTCAATCAGGGCCATTCGTGGGGCAATTGGCGCGACCTGCTGGATGACATGCTGATTCATTTCTTTGGCGACGAGGAACGTGAATAAATTCCATCCCCCTCATTCAAATTTGTTTGGGTGAGGGGGATAATTTTACACCCGTTGCAAGTGCGTCTCTTTGAACGCGCTGGCATATTTCAGACCATAGCCGAGAATGCGGTCTGCACTGATGTGCGCTGCCAAAATTAGGCCCAATTGCAGCAGCAGGTCAATTTCCCCACCCCAACCAATGCCGAGCAAAATTCCCGCCGTCACGTAGCTGTGGATGGCATTGTAGACCGTCGCGCCAAGCTGTGGATTTCGCAAATAACCCACCATCGAAAGATCGGGTACAAGGAACAGCAACGCGAACCACCATCCGCTAAACCCTTCAGTCCAATAGAGCGCGACCGCCCCGATGAAGATGGCGAGTCCCTCCAAATGCAACAGCAGGCGGGGTTGCGACAATGAGGCAGTGGTGTTGGCGGCGATAGATGCACCATTGTTGGACATAGGGTAGCTCCTGATGACTACTAGTATTAGTTTTCAAGACTTATATTATAAGGTTTGACCTATATTGTCAAGCAGCAATTTTGCGGCACAATAAAAACGGCAATTTGAGCGAATCTTGGATTATGCCATTTTCGAAAATGGGAAAACTAAACTTATGAACACACTTGTTTTGGATATTGGCAGTTCATCGGCGCGGGCCATCCTATTTGATGAGGAATTACGCGATATTGCCGAGGCCAGCCGATCCTATCAGTTTTCGACGACACCCCCCGGCGCATCAGAAATAGACGCCGAACAGCTTCGCCATATCACCGAACACTGCCTTGATAAGATTCTCAGCCATCCTGCCGCGCAAAATGTCGGCGTCGTGGGCCTGACCTCGTTCGGTGGCAATCTAGTGGCATCGGATGCGCAGGGCCGGGCGCTGACTCCCGTCTATACCTATGCTGACACCCGTAGCGCCGATGATGTGGAGCATCTACGCCGCCTGATTGACCCCGCCGCGACCCATCAACGAGTGGGGGTGATGCATCACACCGCCTATTGGCCCGGTCGTATCGCATGGATTCAGCGCACCCAGCCGCAGATTTACGACCAGACCTCCACGTGGCTCGATTTTGGGGCGTATCTGATGCGGCATTGGTTTGGGGAGGCCATCAGCAGCTATTCGGTGGCGGCATGGAATGGGGTGTTAAATCGGGCCAAGCTGACGTGGGATGATGAGTGGCTAGAGATTTTGCAGCTAGATCGTGCCCATCTGCCCGAACTGGCTGATTATGACCGTCTGCAGGTGGGACTGACGCCGGACTATGCCACCCGCTGGCCTGTCTTGCGGAATGTGCCGTTTACGCTGGTGGTCGGCGATGGTGCAGCGGCCAATATCGGCGTCGGGGCGATTGGCAATCAACGTTTGGCCCTCACCATTGGCACTACGGCAGCCTTGCGTATAGTCATTAACCAAATAGGACAAATACCCCCGGTACCGGAGGGCCTTTGGAGCTACCGAGTCAATGCACCCAACCACCTCATCGGCGGCGCAACCAGCGAAGGGGGCAATATCTTCCAGTGGGCACGCCAAACCCTGCATCTTGACCCCGCTACACTCGAAGCCGAATGGATGGGACGGGAGGCTGATGCACACGGCCTGACATTTGTGCCACTACTCAATGGGGAACGTAGTCCGGGTTGGTGGGCCAATGCGACTGGTGGGGTAATTGGTCTACGTCTCTCAACCACGCCGCTGGATATATTGCAGGCCGCGCTAGAAGGGGTCGCCATTCGAATCGCCGTGATCGCCGACCAGCTAAGACCGCTGATGCACCCCGGCGCGGAGGTCATCGCTGGGGGTGGCGCGTTGGCGGCTTCCCCGGCATGGGCACAGATGATTTGTAACGCGCTCAACCTGCCACTAAATTTGACCGCCGAAAAAGAGGTCACAGCACGCGGCATGGCGATATTGGCCCGCGCCGCTGCCAACATGGGCCAACTGGATGATTTTCCGCCGACCATTACCCATACCTTACTGCCGGAACAGGAAGCCGTACAGCTTCTACGGGCTGCCCGTGAACGACAATCCGCCCTTTACCACTACATGAGAGGAACACAGTCATGAAACTAGCCGACTATTGGCAGCAACCCCTGAGTGGTGTGATAAATCGGCGCGGCACCGCAACCGATTGGCTGGACATAGCGGAAATTGAGGTCACGACGGGCGCTCTTGCCATTGGCGACACCCTATATTTTCCAAACTATCAAGTCGAAGCGGCTGTGCCAAACGGGGTCTATCGGGTACAGACGCTGGTGCATGATTATGGCGTCGAACGGCGTATTGCTCGACTGCGTGCCGTCCCATCAACTCAAGCGGTGATCCGCCAGCCCGACCCCATCGGAAATATTCCGGTGGATTTTGGTAGGGTGGGAGTGTGCGATTTCGCGGCATTTCGTCTGGCGTTCGAGACAACCTTCACCTGTGCGGACGAAAAGCAAGCCCATTACACTAGCCATTTGTGGGCCGACTATGGCGAGGTGCGGGTGGCGGGTTGGCCGATAGTCTACACCAAGGCCGGTTGGGGCGATGGCGTCTATGACGTATATCCCTATGTAGATACCAGCGGCGGTGTGGTCGGTATTGAGGCCGTGTTTATCGAGGACGACCCGTATTTGATGGAAAATGTCGAAGCCTTTGACATCAACACCCTGCGTGACCTGCGTGATCAAGCCAACGAACGCTTGGATGATAGGGACTCATAAGTATTTGCCGCCTCATCTGATAGGGGCTATCATTAACCTCGGTTTATGGCCCACAGGCGCGTATTTACTTTAGGATACCTACTATGAATTATTCCATTCGACGCTGGTCAAAATTCCTTTTACTCAGCTTATTGATCGTGCTGCTTTCCCTAAATTTTAGGGAAACCGGGTTCGCCGGCACCCCCCAACCACAACAGGTACCATCACAGCGGGTCATTGCCAATCCCGTCGCGTCGAGTATCCACACCCAAGAGGCCGATGCGGAATTGGCGGAATTTTTGAGCCAGCATCCCACTGGACGGGTTAGCCTGATGCTTGAATTGGACGGCAATCCGGCTCTATTGATGGGGCAGGACGCCGCCGGGACTTATGTTGCAGCCGATTTTATCACCCGCATCACCCAATACGCCGCCATCCTCAAAATGCAGGCCGAATTGACCACAACCCTGCAAACGATGGGCGTGACGATACTCGGTACGACCCAACAGGTATTTAATGGCATGGTGATTGAGGCCGATGCCAGCCAAGTCGAAATCATCCGGGCGCTATCGGGTGTGCGGGCCGTTTTCCCTGACACCACTTTCCAGACCGACAACGTAACGACGGTGCAATACATTGGCAGTGCTCAATTCTGGCAAAACGCGGGTGGGCAAACGGGGCAGGGGATTCGCATCGGTATTATTGACACGGGCATTGATTATCGGCATCCCAATTTCGGTGGTAATGGCAATTACACGGGCAACGACACCACCACCTTAGCCGACGGCGGTTTTCCGAATGCCAAAGTTGCGGGTGGCACAGATTTCGCGGGGGATGTGTTCCCCAATCTTGTCCCCGACCCCGACCCGATGGAATGTGTTGGCGGGACAGGGCACGGCACCCACGTCGCCGGGACCGCTGCCGGATTGGGTGTCACCACCGCCGGGGCCACCTATGCCGGGCCATATGACACCACCATTTTAGGCAATACCTTCCGTGTTGGGCCGGGGGTCGCACCGAACGCCACCCTTTACGCGCTCAAAGTCGGCTGGTGCGGTTCGTTTGTCTCGAATATCGCCACCACCCAAGCCCTTGAATGGGCCGTCACCAATGGCCTGCATGTCGTCAATTTGTCGTTGGGCGCTCCCTATGGCGCGGCAGCGGATATGACTTCGATGGCGGCAGATGCGGCTTCGGTTGGCGGGGTTGTGGTCGTTGCGGCGGCGGGTAATGCCGGGGATACCTTCTACATTCATGACTCACCGGGAGTGTCCTCTCGCACCATCAGCGTGGGAGGCAGCCGCGAAGTCGAAGGTGTAGATATGGTGACGCCGACCACCTCCGCCAGTTTTGGGGCAGTCCCCGCCACCTTTGGCCCCCATCTCAATAACACCGGCCCGATTACTGCCCAACTGGTTTATGTTAATCCTCCTGCCTTTGGGTGCGGGGTCATTACGCCGATTGCCACCCCTTGGATTGCGTTGATAGATCGGGGTGGGGCGTGTAATTTCGTAGCAAAAGCCCAAAACGCACAGACGGCGGGCGCGGTTGGCGTGATAGTTGCCAATTCCGCAGCGGGCGTTCTAACCCGTATGGCAGGCACGACTACCACCGTCACCATTCCGTCGGTTATGGTCTCCTTTGCTGATGGGCAAACACTCGCGGCGCAATCGGGGGTCGCTACTGTCACCCTACGTGGCACCAGCGGCGGCGAAACCATCTTTGACAACACCTCTCGCGGGCCAGCCATCGGCACCAACGGCGCGATTCTATTAAAACCTGATCTTGTTGCGCCGGGGGTGGGGGTGGTGTCCAGTCGGGCCTATGGGACGGGAGCGAATCAATCCCTGACATCTTCAGGTTCATCTATGTCTACCCCCCATGTCACCGGGGTGATGGCCCTTTTGCGCCAGCGGTATCCGGGTTTGAGTGTGGCCCAACTCAAGGCGATGGTCATGAACACCGCCACCAATGACATCTTCACGGGTTTGGGCGGGACAGGCAACCGCTATCCCCCCAGTCGTGTCGGGGCCGGGCGGGTGGATTTACTAAACGTGGTATCCGCTTTCAATAACGAGGTACTGGCGTTTAATGCCCTCAATCCTGAACAGGTGAGCATTTCATTCGGTGTGGTGGAGGTCATCGGCGCGACCACCATTTCCCGCAATATCACCCTCCAGAATTTGTCAAATAACACCCGATCCTATAACGTCAGCTTTGATACACTGGCGGATTTGAACGGCGTGACCATCAGCGTATCTGCCGCAACCGTAACGGTACCAGCCGGGGGGACGGCTTCAGTTACCGTGACCCTCAGTGCCAATGCCGCCACGATGACCCAAGCCAATACACCCCATCCGACAGTCGCCACCACCCAAGCAGGCCAAACGCGCAGTTTTGTGGCGGAGGAATCCGGCTATGTGGAATTTGTGCCGATTCAACGGACTGGCCCATCTTTGCGCGTTCCAGTCTATTCCGCGCCGCGTCCGGTAGCGGGGATGCTGGTCGCCAACAATCCACTGGTGATTGGCAATCTCAACACGGGCACCATGCCGTTGCAACTGACCGGCACGGGCGTCAATACGGGTGCAAGCTATCCCACCGATGTGATTTCGCTGGTTGCCCCGTTTGAACTGGTGCAGGAAAGCGCCGACGAACCCGACGCGCGGGCCTATGAAAATCACGCCGATATTCAGTACGTCGGCATCACCAGCGATTACGCGGCGGTGGGGTCGGTCAGCGGCACAACGCTCTATTTTGCCATCTCAACATGGGCCGAATGGAGTACGCTCGGCGGTGGGTCGTATCTGAACGGGGTGTTTGCCAATGCATTTCCAACGGGCAATCCCTTCCGTTTTCAGGGGACGGCAGGCGACGTATCGTTTGAGGTGCAGTTTGACACCAATAACGACAATATTGCCGACTACGCGCTGATTACATGGGACTTGGGTGATTTTCAATTTACCGTCAATGGCACGCCCGACCCCAGCAGCGATGTGTTTATCGCCGTACTGGTCAATTTGAACACCGGGGCAATGAATGGTATCAATCAAGGGGCGGTCAATGTTCTGCCTGCCAGCAATCGGGCCACCTATCCGTTTAATACGAATGTGGTTGTTCTGCCTGTAGATGCCGCCGACTTGGGCCTAACGGATGCCAACGCCGTCTTGCGCTATCGGGTGGCGGGGTACAGTGTGCCGACGGGTCGGGTGAATGAACCCGCCGGGTATATTGATTTTGCCCCTGCCGCCGGATTCGCCCCGTATAATGTCGCCGCGCCTGTCTACAGCTTCACCGATGCCAACGCGATTGCCAGTGGGCCGCTTGCCAATTCCCTGACCTATGAAGATTTGCCGGGACAGACCGTTCCAGTTGATTTTTACGTGACAGGCCTCGCCGATCCGCTGCCCTGTATCCTGCTGATTCACCATCAGAATACACGCGGTTTCCGCGCCGAACGGGTGTGTGTATCACGCACGGGCACGACCCTACAGGCCAATGATCTGGTGATCAGCAAGGTCGGCGCATTGGAAACAGGCGGTTTGGGCCTGCCGGGAGAATCGCTGACATGGGTTATCACCCTGACCAATGTCACCAGCCAGACCTTTAATAACCTGACCATCACCGACGCCATCAGCCCCGATTTGCGGGTGGTCAATGCGACGACGGCCTCCGGTACGGTTTCGGTCAGCGGGCAGAATGTGACCTTCACTATTCCAAGCCTCGCGCCGGGCCAGACTATCCAGATGCAAATCCTGACTACCGTCGCCACCAGTCCCGCCAGTGGGGTGTTTGTCAATGATGCCACCGTGACCACGACAGGTATTACACGCACCGCCCACGCCGAAGTATTGGCTGCGACGGGCCTCCCTGCGACGGGGTATCCGCCAGTAGAAAACGAAACATGGTTGGATTGGGGTCTACGCCTCGGTTTGGCTGCTGCTGTTTTCATCGTGCTGATAGTACGCCGCCGGGTTGTCTTGAACAGGCAATAAAAAAGGACGAGCCAATCCAGCACCCGTCCTTTCATAGACACTTCATTCGGATTAACCGATGGGGTGTTTTTTTATTCCGCGCCGGCCATCTCGTCCAAGACACCGCTGGCGACTAGGCCGATCAAACCCGCGTACATACTGCTGTTGACAATCGGCCCGGAATAGACCGGGGTGATCTCGCCCGTGTTGACATTAACCGCCACGACGGACGTGCCGAATGAGCTATCGGATGTGACCGACCCTTCGGATGAGCTTTCCGTACCATCGGTGGAAAAACTGAATGAGGCCGTGAAGCTCATCACCATCTGGGCGATGACGCTGGTCGCCCCGACTAGGATGGTCTGCCCATCCGACAACCAGACCGGCGCATCGGGAAGTTGATTATCGGCCATCTCAACCACTAGGGTCGGGTTGGCGAAACTTGTATCCGAGATATACACCAGCCCCGGTAGTTGTTCTTCGGAATCGCTGTCTTGATTTTCCGACCAAGCCAGACGTGTTCCATCGGGCGAAACCCCGATACCTGAAATGGTGTTGATGGTGCTGTAAACCATGCCATCGGTGTTCATGAGGTTGACCATTTCGGTGGCTAGGTCTGCCGAAGCCCAAAACAATTGGTCACCCGCGTAGGTGGGGGCATAGTTAAATTTGCCGACCGAGACTTCGGTTAAGCTGTTGGCCGCAAGATCATAGACATAGACCGCCGTCCCATCGCCCACAACTCCCGATTCCGGGTCTTCGGTGGGCAAAATCACGATCTTGCCATCGCCATTGCCATCCGTCCAACCATTAAGCGCGATTTGTGTACCCGAAGCATTCCACGACAAGGTGTTAAAGGCGGTCGGCACGCCGGAAACAATTTCGGTTAACGAGCCATCGGCCACGTTCACGACAAAGGCCCGATATTGGGTCGCGGCGATTTGCTCGTCGCTCATCTCAAACTCTTCATCATTCAGCATGTCGGGCGTAATGTCGCCGGGTAGGGTCATCACGGTCAAAGCGATACGACTGCCGTCCCGCGAATACTGCATCATGGTACCAATGGCGGTCACCCCAAACACATTGACATCTAACACGGTGCGGGTGCTGCCATCCGCCGGATTGAAGATTTCTAGTTTCGTGCCACCTGTTTCCAATCCGGAGCGGACATAGGCCACTTCGCCCGACACCGGATTGACGGCAAATGCTGAAGCGGAGTCGTCTTTGCTGCCCGCATAGAGGGTTTGGTCAATTGAACCGCCGATTGGGGCGCTGACCAACTGCCCGGAGGCTGAACCCTCACCATCCCCCTCTAAAAAGTAGATGCGTGAGCCGTCGGGTGAAACGGCTACCCCCGGCACATGAAATAGGTCAATACATCCGCTGGTGGTGATGGAAAGCGTCAATGCAAGGAAAATGAACACGAGCGATTTCTTACGCAACTTTTGCCTCCAATTATCTTGAACCAATACCCCATCATTGTACTCAAAAATGGGAGATGCACACCTAGCCAGTAATCCTATGTAACAGTGATGTTAGCTGTGCAGAAGGAAAAACAAGGGAGCAGGTTAGTTGAGAAATGCACTAAAAGAGGACAGGCCGACTAAGCCCCTGTCCTCTTGAAAACACCGCATTCAGTTTTGTGGGTGGAATTTTTTTATTCTGTACCCGTATCACCTACCCCAATTTCCAATTCAATTAGATTTTCCAGTTCGTCGCTGGAAACAAGGCTGATCGTCCCAGCGTAGGCGCTGCTGTTGCCCACTGGGCCAGTATAGATCGGGGTGGCTTCACCCGTCACGATGTTGATTTGCACTATTGTCGCGATAACCGGGGTTTCAGTTTCGACGCTGGCTTCCGGCGTGCTTGAGAGGTCGAAATGGATATCAGACGTGCCGTACCTGTTCACCAACTGTGCAATGGCGTTGGTCGAAGTGATCAGAATAGATTGACCATCGGGCATCCACACCGGGACATCTGGAACCGGATGATCGGGCAGTTCTGCCATCAGGATTGGATTGGCGAAGTTGTTATCCGCTACATAAACCAAGCCGGGAAGTAACTCTTCGTTTCCGCCATTGCCGGGGGCCTCGGCCCAAGCGAGTTTTGTGCCATCCGGCGAAGGGGCGATACCTGTAATGGTGTTGGCGGTGGTATAGAGGATACCCTCAGTTGTGCTGATCTTCGCCCGTTTATTGGTAATGTGGCTGGAACTAAGACTAACCCAATAGAGCATGTCGCCGACAAAGGCGGGGGCGTAATTATAGAGGCCATTTGTCAGCTGAGTGAGGCTGTTGCCTGCCACATCGTACACATAGATATTGGTGCTGTCGCCCGTGACACCCGATTCGGGTTCGTCGGTGGGGAAAATGACAATCTTGCCGTCGCCATTGGTGTCAGCCCCACCATTCAGGGCAATCTGTGTGCTCGAAGCATTCCAACTGAGGGTATTAAACGAGGTGGCGACACTCGGTACGATTTCGGTCAACGAAGCATCGGCTATATTGACCACATAGACCCGAGAGATCATGGCGGCAATCTGCTCGTCCGTCAATTCGCTCTCTTCGGCGTTCAACGTTTCTGGCGCAAGATCGGGTGGCAGGGCCAGTAGCGTCAAGGCGAGGTGGCTGCCATCGGGGGAATATTTCATCATCGTGCCCACCCCGCCGATACCGAAGGTTTCCGGCGTAATCAGGGTGCGGGTGCTGCCATCAGCAGGGTTAAAAATTTCGAGCATGGTGCGGTGTGTCACTGGGTTCGTGTGCATAAAGGCCACTTCACCGGTTGTCGAATGCGTGGCAAAAGCACTCGGCAACTCATCGTAGTTTGCATACAACGTTTGGTCTATTGTGCCAGCTAATGGAGCACTGACCAACTGGCCGAACGGCGATCTTTCAGGGTCTTCAGTCAAAAAGTATACCCGTGAGCCATCGGGTGAGACCGCGACCCCCGGTACGTGGAATAAATCAATACAACCACTGGTGGAGATAGATAAGGTTAGTGCAAGGACAATCAAAACCAACGACTTCTGACGCAAGGGTTTTGCCTCCAATTATTTTGAACTGATACTACTTACATTGTACCGGAATTGGGCCGCCGAAACCTAATACGTCGGCTGCTTATCCCCCCCCAATTCTTAGGGCTTATATGCGCCATTTTCGAATATCCCTCGCTACGCACGAGAGAACAGGTTTGGGGGTGGGGATCGCTTAACTTGGCTGAATCCTAATCGGCAATCCGGTACAACTGATAATCACCCTCAAAGCCGCGTAGGACGGTGCGGAAGGCTTGGGGGGTAATCTGGCGCTCGGTCAACACGTTTTGCACCCCGTCATCAGTCAAATACTCGCCTGTGATGACAATATCCGCGCCATTGCTTTGACCCTGCACCCGTGCCGCGATATTCACTGTGCTACCAAAATAATCGAGGCGGTCATTCAAATTGACAGCGATACATGGCCCAGTGTGCAGGCCGATTTTCAAAACGAGGGGACGAGTGGGGTAGACGTCGCTATAGGCCGACACGCTGTTTTGCATATCGAGCGCCGCCCGGATGCCATCGGCAGGATTACGAAAGACGGCCATCACCGCGTCGCCAATTGTTTTGACCACCGCTCCCCGATGCGCATCCACCACTTCATGCAGCAGTTCAAAATGGTCAATCACATGCGCGAAGGCCGTCGCATCGCCCAATTGGCGATACAACACCGTTGAGCCTTTCAGGTCGGTGAACAAAAGGGTCATGCTCTCGATCTTGATCGAATAGCCGGGGCGCAATGCCTCCGACGAAAACAAATCGCGGAAGGTTTGCAGAGCGGTGATGTCGGCGGCGGTGGCGGCTTGGTTGCTCCATCGCCCATCTTCCAAAACCAATAGTTGGTCGCTTGTCGTCATATTCCGCATGGCAACCGTCACTGGCCCGACCCCCACTTGATTCGGCGCGGCCTGTAAATTGGTGGGGGCCATCTCAACGGCAAATTCGGCGGCTTGTCCGGCGCTGGCGGTCAACCATGGCTGGTTGGGTAGGGGGCTTAGCAGGGCGGCGGGTACCACAATATCACGCTGGGCAAGGCCGGGGGCGCGTAACCGATACGTGCCGGGGTCGAGGCGCAAGGTGGTCAAGCGTGACTCATTGGCCTCCAATCGCTGCTGCATCAAAATATGTGGGGTGGCGTGTGGCCCGCCGATGCAATACTCATGTCGTTCGATTTCGGCAATGGCTTGGCCCAAGGTAAAGGTGGCCTCTACCGAGCGTTCAAAATCGGCGGTGTAGTCTATATTGCAGGATGGGCAATGGACGGTGTCGGGCAGGTCATAGAGGCGGCGGACTTGGGCTTTGGCGCCACGACATTCCGGGCATAACACATCCCAACTTAAATCCAGCAGGCCGATTTTGGCAGCGTGCAGAAACACCTTAAGCGTCCCCTCGCGGTCGGTCGTCCATTTGTCAGCCAAAGCATAGGGGCGCATCCGGGCCAACTGCGCTTCGGGTGAATTGAGCAGATGATATTCAAAATGCACCAGCAAGGCCGGGTCATGTTTGGCGGTACGCAGTTCTTTCATCATGCGGTCAAAACGCTGACGGGCATCGCCACTGATTTTGACCAGCGGCGCGGCATAGGGGCGTTCTTGGTGGCCCTGCACATAGGCGTCCATACGTTTAAAGGCCCGCCCAAATAACACCCGGCTTTGTACCCCGACGCCAAACGGCACACTCAACAGGCCAAATAGGCCGTTCGCCTCGGCCCACACCTCATAGCGTAAATCAGTGCCGCCATCGGTGGTGGGTTGCAGATGAGTCAGGACACGCATGGTCTTCATCGGGAACAGTGGGTAGTCATAACGCCGGAACACGCCGAAACGCTGCGGCTTGATCCACTCAAAGGCCGATTCTTCGCCGTACATCGGGAAGAAGCCGTATAGTTTGCCTTTGAAGTGCCGATGCACCGCGCCATCATCCCCGGCGACTTCCTCAAATTTTAGGCTCGGCAGGCCCGTGACGCGGTTAAAATTCTGAGTATCCGAGATATAAGGCCACAAGGCCTCCGGAGAGGATTGCAGCTTCCAATGCCAGTCGAAATAATACACTTTGCCCATGTTTCACCCAGTTGGCTATACTCCTTGTTAACTCAATCGTAGCATCATCGTTTTTCCCGGCGCAAACTCACGGCCATCCACCACCGCAGCGGCGCATGAGAGATGGGCAAACGTGGGGTGGACTGGACCAAAGAGTATGCTAAGATGACACGCCAGCAGGATACGATCTTTCTAACTCTCAGGGAATATTCATAATGCGACACTTTTTCTTGTTGATGACCCTTCTGATGCTTGTCAGCGGCCTAGGTCATGCCGCCGCACAAAGTAGCCCCGTCGCACAAGGCATCACGCTCGATTTTGTCAATTTACGTTCCGGGCCAAGCGCCGCCGCCGAAGTCATCGCCATCATTGACCCCGATGTCGTCGTAGATGTGTATGGGCGCAGTGCCGACGCAGTATGGTATCAGGTCAGCACCAACGGCCAAACCGGGTGGATGGCACGCACCTACGTGGCCCTACTCAGCGGGACACCCAACCGACTGCCGATTGTGGAATCTACTACCGTGCCCGCGCCCAGTGTATCACCGACTGCCACGCCCTCGACCGCACCCACCACTGGCGAAACCAACGGCATCACCATCTCGTGGGCCAACTTGCGCTCCGGGCCAGATATCACCTTCGCACGGTTGTCAGTGATTAGCCGCAACACACCACTGACCATTACAGGCCGCACCGCTAACAGTGTGTGGCTTAAGGTGATTGTCAAAGGTCAAGAGGGGTGGATCTTCCGAACATTGGTGCGGGTAGATGCGACGGTATTGGCGGCTCTGCCAATTGTCAGCGGGCCGACCAACGCCGTGACGACGACCAACGCCACGCCGAATGCCCCGGCTAACAATTCTCGTCCGAGCAACACCACCACCCAAAATGGCATGACGGTCTATCCGTTCGGGGTAGGGGGATCGGGTGCGAATCCTGAGATCGGCGACAACGACACCGACGGGCGCATTAGCCAATTTCTATTTACCACCGACGCGATTATCTACTGCCGCGATTGGAACGGCTGGACGGATACCCGCACCTATACGGGCGGCGGGATTGTCGCCTATATCTGGCAAGGGCCAGTCACCGGTGTGGTGTTTTATGCTACCGAGGCCATGATTAACGCCAGCGGGATTCCGGCTGCCCAACCCACCCTTATTCGCGTCGAATCCGGTTTTGCGCTGTATCGCCTGCCGGGGGGTGATTTCCAGATGAACGGGCCGAACCGCGATGGCAGCACGTTTAGCCTGCGGTGGAGTGGCTGCAACGCCAGCCCACAGACCCAGTAATCCGAGTACAAATCCAAATCCGAAATCAAAGGGGCGGCTGCACAAGTCGTCCTTTTTGATTTGGGATGGATACCGATACCTGACAATAATAGAACTTATGAGCTAAATTTATATAAGGGAGGGGCGTTAACGTAACGGCAGTTACGCTTAAATGGTTGATAGTCATATAGGTGCGACGACGGGTGGCCGTAAGGGTTCGAGAATTGTGGTAGCGGTGAGTGTTCTTTCATGAATTTGAGGAACATCATACAATGATCTAACGTAAGACCTCTAAAGTGATAGAGTATCGTAGCAGACAGAGGAGAAACCAATATGATTAGCTTGCTCATCACCCTTTTGATCGGCGCTTTGTGTGGCTGGTTGGCCGGGCGGATTATGGGAACCAGCAAACAGGGCCCCATCGTGGACATGATTCTAGGTCTATTGGGGGCGGTCGTCGGTGGTTGGGTCATTGCACTGGCAAGCGGCGACAGCGTGACCGACAACAATGGGTTGTTGGGTCGAATCATTGTGGGGACACTCGGCGCGATTATCCTAATTGTGGTGGGGCGTGCCTTGACTGGGCGTAAATAGGCTTCTCCGAAGGGTGATCTATGATCTAGTAGTCCGTCAAGAAAGTAGTTTTGGTCATGAGCCAGCGAGTTATCCCCACCCCCAACCCCTCCCCAAAGCATTAGGGAGGGGAGAAGCGGCGGTTTGATTAACCATGTTTACCTTCCTGACGAACCACTAGGACACGGGGCTAAAGCCACCGTGCTGAATCTAGCTTGGAATGTGGCGTCACTCAATCTGAGAAGCGCTGTAGTGATGGGGGAACTCGATTCCCCCACCTTTGATAATCTCACGCCTACGCATCCCCGTTAACCATCAAGTTCGAGAATGCCTGTGTGGTTGGCTGGTAAATCAATTGGAAAAAACAGTCGCCGCCGTCCATCACAATCACGATATCCTCTGGGTGATCGAGTAGCAGGTCGCGGGCACACAAAAAATTGCCATAGATGAACTGCTCACCATCGCGCACAAAACCATAATACTGACGGGCATAATCCGGCAACCATGTTTCGATGGGTGGTTCGCGGCGGAACAATTCCGCATTCTCAGCCAAAAACGGTTCAAGATTGGCCTCGAGTGCCAAAATATCGGCTTCGGTAGGGGTCCAATAGTCGGTTGGATTGGGGAAGACGGTATAATCACCAAAATTGTTGGCTTCAGAGGCCTCGGCGCTGAAAACAACGGCTTCAAAGTCTGGCCCCGCAAAAGTCATTATGGTTGGAGGGGGTTCAACTGAGCCATCGTTGGGCACGGCATAGAGAAAATTGCAGGCCAACAATGGCATGACCAAGAGTACAAGGGCAATACGCATCGCGGTTTGTGGCATGGTGGATTCCTTAAATGGATATAGAGGTGAGCTTGCACCCACCTCTAAAAAGTGGGGGGACTTTCCATTGACAAAGACGACCACCCCGTAGCTTTTGTTCCCGATACAGCGGGTTGTATAAAATTCTGTACAAAATAGGCACTGGGGCAGTTATTACAATACTCTGACATTGCAGACGGCAACTTTTTTTTGAGCCGGACGGTAACAGGAATAAAGATAGCGTGACCACTCCCCATCTCCCTGAAGACCCCGAACTGATTCGGGCCGCTCAACAAGGCGATCAAGAGGCGATCTCGGCGCTGTATCAACGCCATGTTGGTCAAGTCTATCGCTATATCTATTTGCGGGTGAGTCATGTGGCACTTGCCGAAGATTTGACCAGTGAGGTCTTCATACGGGCGATTGAAACGCTACCCCGATATGAGGAACGCGGTGTCCCATTTTTGGGATGGCTCTATCACATCGCACGGGGTCTGATTATTGACCACTATCGGCGCGAAAAACGACGTGGCCCAACTACCTCATTTGATCACTTGACGACACACGCCGCGACAGATTTGACTGAGGAAGTGGTCATGGCCGGCATCGAAAAAGACACCATGCTGCAAGCAATGGATAACCTGACCGACGAACAGCAGCAAGTTTTGATTCTGCGTTTTATTCAAGGGCACAACCTTGACGAGACGGCAGCATTGATGGGTAAGCAGGAAGGCGCTATCAAGGCACTGCAATTTCGAGCACTGCGGCGGTTGGCCCGACTATTTAACAGGGATTCGGACGAAGAAGAAGCATGAACCCGATGGACTTGGAACTGCAATTGGAGGCATGTCTACAGCGCCTAGCCGAAGGAGCAACGCTGGAGGAATGTCTTGCGGCGTATCCCGAAAATCGGTCAACGCTTGAAACGCTGCTTCGGGCCGCCCTGCACTTATCGGCTACTGCCCCAGCTGCGTCGCTGCCCACCGCTGACCAGATCGCTCGGATGCAGGCCAAAGTGTTGACGGGCCTTAGCTCACCCTCCCAAGTGGTGCATTTCCCACGCCGCACCCTCATCAACTTGGGCTTATTGGCGGCGAGTGTGGTGCTGGTGTTAGGTGTGATTGTGGTCTTGGCAAATAATCGGGAGGATAGTGAATTGGGGGAGGTGGTTGTCGTTTCAACCGATACCCTTACGGCGACGACCCAAGCCGTGACCGCTATTGCCCAAGCGCAGTCCTCCACACCGCCTGTACTCTCACAAACCGCGACATGGACGGCGACCGATTTGCCGACCAGCACGGCAACCCCTTCCGCAACGTTTACCGCGACGCACACCCTGACCTTAACTCCATCGGTGACCGCACCACCACTGCCGAGCGCGACGCCGACTATCACCCCAAGCGTGACCCCGCGCCCATCAAATACACTACCGCCCGCCACGACTCTGACCCAGACGCCTGTGATGGTGGGTGATGCTGACGAATTGGCGGTCTATGTGGATATCACCGGGCCAGTTGCACACGACGAAAGTGTAACAGTTGCGGGGGTGCCGATTGCAGAACGGCAGACCGGGGAGTTTGATTTTGCCGATGGGGATGTAATCACGGTCAGCGGGTTATTGCTGGATGACGGACAACTGCTAATCGAAACGGCGCGGTTTGCCACCGCCGATGAACAGGCCACCGCCGCCGCTTGTCCCCCTGATGCCTCTCAATGCGATGTGATGCTGCTGATTTTGGCGGACGCACTCGATGTTGATTACGCCGAATTAGTGGCCTTGAGTGATAGCGCCCAACTTGGCAAAGGTGAAATCGCCCGCATCTATCTGTTGGCCCAAGCGGGGGCAGGCGATGTTATGACCCTGATTGCCCGACGTGCCGCCGGAGAAAGTTGGCGCGGTTTGCTGCCAGCCGATGCCAGTCAATTGAACAATGGGGTCAATCTTGGTAATGGTAAAGGCCAGACCATCCGCACCGATAACGCCAACCCAGTCTATCCCGGCAACAGCGGCAACGCTCCCGGCCAATCCAATCGTCCTACCGCGCGGCCTCCCGGTAATGGGAATGGCGGGAACAACGGCAATAATGGCAACGGGGCGAATAACGGTAACGGGAACGCTGGCAATGGCAATAATGGGAATGGAAACGGCAACAATGGCAACGGGAAAGACAAATAATCCTGCCCGATCGTAAAGCGCTCAAAACCCAATCGAGAGAACCAAAAAGAACGGCTTCGTGGCCGTCCTTTTTGTAATGGAAGGGAGGAGGAACTAACTGAATACTGACCCCAATACTAGGGAGAATATTGGAGTCTGCATGAGGATTAACTTGTTTCTCGTATGTTCCATACCGCCGAACCTATCGAAAAGTTACGGGTGGTGACCTAAGATTAGAATCTGCAACCCCTGTTCCCCCTCCCGCGTATAACCACCAAACCCAGACTTGTGAGTCCAAAAAACGGGGAATTTTCCAATGTTATTGCGCAAAATGGTGCTGATCTTGCTAGGGGTGGGGATGATGTGTGCTTACATATCATCCGTTTCGCGGGTACAGGCCCAAGAAAATGCCTGTTTCGTTTCGTCAAACGGGGAAACCGCCCAAGATTATTTGGCAAGTGGACAGCACCATGCCAATGATCTGCGGGATACCCCATGCGCGATTGCCGATTTGAGCAAGGCCATCGAACTGGATGCCAATCTGGTCGAGGCGTATATAGCACGCGCACGGGTCTATATGGAAAGCGATGCCTATGAACTGGCCCTGCCCGATTTAGACGCGGCCTATCAACTTGACCCCGAAAACGCGACGATCTTGGCACTGCGGGGGCGGGTGTATGCTGGCCCGAACGCGGTGGATACGCTCGGTGGGGCCTTCATGAATCTGTATATGGGCTATACAGGCTATGGGGATGACTACCTTTCGGCGATCAATGATCTTGACCAAGCCATTGGCCTCGACCCCAACAATATGGATGTTATCCTCGCCTATGGGGATTTTTATGGTATCAATGGTGATTATGAAAGTGCCATCAGCCAATATTCAGTGGCGGTTGACCTGTATCCTGACGACCCGCGTGGGTATTATTATCGGGCCTTCGCCTATCTCAAGATTGCTCGTGCCACGTCCTCTGACCGTACCGTGACCCCCGAAGTATCCGCCGACCTGAATCGCGTAGTGGAACTTGCGCCGGATAGCCGATGGGGGGTCTATTCCCATGCGTTCCTCTTGGATATTCAGGGTGATTTTCCGGAGGCGATTGATGAATATGAACGTGGCACGCTGCTCTATCCAAACGATGCCGCCACACACTATCGCATGGCGTATGCCATCACCGCGATGGTTTTTGGGCGACCCCTTGAACGTGGTAGCAATGAACGTGGCCTTGCTGCGATGGCCCGTGCGATCGAATTGGCCCCATTCAGCACCTTGTATTGGGTGCGGCAGGGGTTTATGGTGACGACCCTCGACATTGATTTTGCGTTGGCCCTTGCTGACCATGCACATGCGCTAGAGGTCATGCCCGATTTTCCACCAGCCCTCTTAAATCTGGCCGGTTTGTACACTTTTTCGCAGAAGTATCGGGACTGCGAACAATCTGCTGCCTATCTGGATGACGTGCTGTTTATCTATGGGCCGGATCGGGTGCGGGCCGTCCAAGAATTTAAGGATTTTGAGGCGATCTATGCCCAACGGTGTATCGAAAGCGCCGGGCCGGAGATGGTGGATGTCAGCAGCCCATTGTATCCGCCGGGTTCGATTTACACGCTCGGCATACGCCCCTTGATGCTCGAAGATGTCCCCGGTAGTCCGTCTAGTATGGTTGTGTGTTCGCCGGGTGTCGGTTCGACCATCCTCCGCACGGCCCAAAATCCTAATGACGGCCAGACCTATGTGTATCTGCAATGTGATGGCGGTGAAGGCTGGATTTTGGAAAGCCTGCTGCGGTGAGCTTATTTGGCGGTCGGTCGTTCCGCGCGTTATAGTCTAGCCACTTTCAATATGAATCTCGATGCTTGGCTTCGCCCGTGGTATGATGGGGTGAAGCCTTTTGTATTTTTCCGAAACGGAGTCGACCACATGCAGCAATGGCGACGCTTGCCACGTAACGTCTGGGTGACGACCCTGACCAGTTTTTTGACCGACATTTCCAGCGAGATGATCCTCAATCTAGTGCCGCTGTTTTTATCCAACGTTTTGGGGGTATCAACGGCGCTTATTGGACTCATTGAGGGCATTGCCGAAACCACGTCCAGTATATTAAAAGCGGTGTCGGGGTGGTGGTCAGACAAAATTCAGGGTCGCAAGTGGTTGGCGGTGGTGGGTTATGGCCTATCCGCCATTGCTAAACCTTTCCTGTACATTGTAACGGGGTGGGGGGGAGTATTGGCGGTGCGGTTTACAGACCGTGTTGGCAAGGGGATTCGTACTGCCCCGCGTGACGCGCTTATCGCTGGCAGCATTGATGACCAACATCGTGGCTTGGCATTCGGGTTGCATCGGGCCGGAGATACCGCTGGGGCTTTCATCGGCTTGACGATTGCGTTGGGGGTCGTGCTGGCAAGCCAATCGAACGCGCTTGACCTCAGCCGCGATACCTTTCGCACGCTGGTGTTGATTGGCATCATTCCCGGCTTGCTGGCGGTGCTGGTTTTGGCAATTGGGGCGCGGGAGGTGGCTAGTAAGCCAAAATCGGGTGAGGCTGTCGTTGAAAAAACACCGCTTAGCCGCGATTTCAAAATCTTCTTGGGGATTGTCGCCATTTTCACGCTGGGTAATTCGTCGGATGGCTTTTTGGTGCTGCTGGCCCAACGGCGCGGCCTGAATGTCGCCGAGATTTTGGGCATGTTGATGACCTTTAACCTTTTCTATACGCTGTTTTCTGGGCCACTTGGGGCGCTTTCCGATAGGGTTGGGCGGCGTAAATTGATTCTTGGCGGGTGGGCCATTTATAGCCTAATCTATCTGCTGTTTGCCCTCACCGCGACGGGCTGGCAGGTGTGGCTGGTTTATGGTTTCTATGGCCTGTACTATGCGTCAGTCGAAGGGACGGCTAAGGCGTTGGTGGCGGATTTGGTGCCGAAAGTCCAGCATGGCACGGCGTATGGCATTTACAACGCGACGATTGGCCTGATGGCGTTGCCGGCGAGTGTACTGGCGGGGGTGTTGTGGCAGGGCATCGGCGGGTGGGATGGATTTGGCCCACGTGCGCCCTTTATCGCTGGAGCAGCATTGGCTTTGATTGCGGCGGGGTTGCTGGCATGGCACAATCCAGTGAAATCTGAGACACGGGGCTAAAGCCGCCGTGCTGAATCTAGGCATCCTCAATCGGCTTGATATGTCCGCATAATCGCTTGCATTTCTTCGATAAACGCCTGTCGCCACGCATGGGGTTCGATCAATTCGGCCCCATGCCCCAGCCAGCGCACCAGTTCAAACACCCATGCTTGATTACCCTCACCAAATTTCATCAAGACCACATCAGGAGAAATGGCCTCAAATTGGGCGTGACCATAATACCAATCGCGGCGCAAACGTTCGGCTTGGGCAGGAGTCATGCGGATGATCACAGGTGACATCTCAGACCAGCGATTAATGGCATCATCCAGCCATTTACGGCCCAGCCACTCAGCAACCTGAAACGGTGCAGTTGTTTTGATCGGCTTCGGATGGCGCGTAATGCTCATGACCCGATCCGCCCGCCACAACGACGGCGACCCACTTTGGCCTAGTCCCTGCCCAACCAGATACCAATGGTTGCGATCCCAGATGATGCCATGCGCTGACAACACGTAAACCCGCCCCGTGCCGCTGTAGGGTGAAAAATAGCCAATTTCAACCGCGCACTGTTCCAGGATTCCCTGCAAAAATACGGTAATCACCTGCGCCTCGCTCAATTCCGAAAGACTGGTTTCAGAGGCAGCAGGTTCGGGGTGAAAAACATCGTAGGGCAATTCTTCAAACCCAATCATCTGCTCGGCTTGTCGCAAAATGGGTTGCATAGGGTCGGGCACGACGGCCAATAATTTCTGACGGGCCAGATCCAGTTCATTGGCAAACGGTTTGGCGCGGAGCCGGTCGAGTAGGGCCAGCCCAATCAGCAGGGAGGTCGCTTCACCCACCGAAAAGGCAATTGGTGAAATAAAATAGCCCTCCATCAATTTGAAGCCACCATCGCGCCCTGTCTCGGCATAGACCGGAACGCCGACCTCCGCCAGTGCCTCGACATCCCGATAAATAGTACGCTTGGAGACTTCCAGCCGCCGTGCCAATTCTGCCGCCGAAAGGGGCAGTTTGCTATTCCGCAGTAGCAACAAAATCGCCATCGCCCGATCAAAACGATTCATTATGTCCCCCATTTTGCTGCCCGATTCATGAATGCTGACACACTGTTGGCAACATTCACCTATTATCCTGATGGATAGATATTTATATTCTACTGAAGAAAGGGAATTGCAGATGTCGTCCGAGGCAAAACACTTGGCGGAAGCACTTGAGGGCATGTTCACCACCAGTGATCACGGCTGGTTTAGCTCCTTCGTATCGGCGATGGATGGCTTGACCGCCAAACAAGCCGTGACCGTTCCGACCGCGAAATTTAACAGCGTTTGGGGGGTGGTCAATCACGTCCGATTCTGGCAAGAAGTGGCTTTGCTGGAATTGCAGAAACGGACAGTTGATTTTGAGGCTCTCGGTGCGCCCGATGGGTGGCCCAAAGTGAATGAACAATCCGAAGCCGCATGGCAGACAGCCAAAACCCGCGTCATCGAAGCCAACGCGAAACTGGCGGCTTATGTTGCAGGCCTGAGTGATGCCGATTTGAACGAGAAAATCAAAGATAGCGACCAGTGGAACACACGGCGGCATCTCATCCAGAGCATGATTGCGCACAATAGTTATCACGCCTGCGAACTCATCAGCCTCCGCAATATGCAGGGGTGGTTCTTCGACTCTCTGTAAGCCCAATCTTGACGACCTTCTAGCGGATGGGCTAGACTATTCAATGGATTGGCGACAATCCCGCGATGAAGCTCGCGTAACATCTTGTCATGAGATTAATGGCTTCTACCGAATATAGGTAGAGGCTTTTTTGTTTATGGCACGGGGCTAAAGCCGCCGTGCTGAATCTAGTTGGAAATCATCTTATTTGAGGGTCTATGAAATCCTATTCCACCCGTTTACTCGGCCTATTTGAAGAATTGTTCCACTTCCATCCCCAAGATTTTCGGGATTTTTTGCAGCTATTGGGTAAATGGTCGCTGCTCGGTGGGGCGGTGGGGATTATGGCGGGGATGGCCTCGGCGGTGTTTTTGATTAGCCTGAAATGGGCCACCGATTTTCGCATCGCCCATACGCCGATTATTTATTTACTGCCTGTCGCGGGGTTCGTGGTGGGGTGGGTCTATCATCATTTTGGCAGTACGGCATCACAGGGCAACAATTTGGTGATTGAGGAGGTCAACACCAACGCCACACGCATTCCTCGCCGTATGGCCCCGATGATTTTGGTTGGCACAGTGGTCACGCATTTGTTCGGTGGGTCGGCGGGACGCGAAGGCACAGCGATTCAGATGGGGGCGAGTCTGGCGGATGGCTTGCGGCGTCTGCTGAAAATCAATGGCGATGACCGACGCCTGATGATTATGGCGGGGATTAGCGGCGGCTTTGGCTCGGTGTTTGGCACACCTGTCGCCGGATTCGTGTTTGGCATGGAAGTGCAGAGCATGGGCCGGATTCGCTACGATGGCCTTGTGCCGTGTTTGGCGGCGGCTATTGTGGGTGATTTGACCACCCGCGCTCTCGGGGTTGCCCATTCGCATTATCCCCACCTGCCCAATGTCGAAATTGACCCGCTGCTGCTGATTAAAGTGTTGATCGCGGGGGTGGCATTCGGCCTGACGAGTATGCTGTTTGTCGAATTGACCCACGCCGTCAAAGCTCTGCATTTTCGCAACGTCCCCTATCCGCCCCTGCGCCCTTTTTTCGGTGGGGTGGTGGTGATCGGCTTGGCGCTGATGATGGACAGCCGTGATTATCTGGGCCTAAGCCTGCCCCTGATTCAAAAAAGCCTGAACGGGGAGGGAGTGGTTACTTTCGCGTTTTTGCTGAAGCTGATTTTCACCGCGATTACGTTAGGGTCGGGATTTTTGGGTGGGGAGGTCACACCCCTGTTTGTGATTGGCTCGACGCTTGGGTATACGTTGGGGCGGTTAATGGGCGTTGACCCGATTTTTATGGCCTCGATTGGGTTTGTGGCGGTGTTCGCGGGGTCAAGCAACACGCCGATGGCTTGTACGCTGATGGCGATTGAGTTGTTTGGTGGCGCACCGCTCTATTTGATGCTCGGTTGTGTGGTGGCCTATCTTGCGTCGGGGCATCGCGGGATTTATGTAACCCAACGCATCAGCGCCCCGAAAACGTTTCAACTGGAGGTGCTGCCAGAGGATAGCCTGAAATCGCTGGCGGAACGGCGTAATGGGTAGGTGGTGGTCATCCCTACGCCGGACGGTCAAACCATCCGGCTAGTATAACTAAAAGCCTCATCGAATGAGGCTGTTGAATAAGGTCAATCACAGCATCATGGATGGGGTTAATACAATCGTGACCACAGAGCCGGACAGTCGGTGATCCTGTCATTCATTGCCCTCAAGCTGGGCCAATGCCTTTTCAATCCAACGCTCTTGCATCTGGATGTCCATCAACGTCGCCTCCCAGATCAATCGTTGGTGCGGGGTGGCTTGGGAAATGGTCATCTCAAAAAAGGCTTCGCGGGTGGTTTTATAGCGGGCTGTGCCTTCTTGATAGACTTTAAGCCATGCCACAATTTGCGCTTTGGCAAGGCGTTTTTCGGCAAACAGGAATTTTAGCAGGGTGATATCGCGTTCTTCCAATAATTCGCGGTTGGTGAACGGGGCCAACAACCATTCATCCAACAAAGCATAGCCCGCTTCCGACAGCCGATACATTTTTCGGGCGCGGGCCTCGTTGGGAATTTCCAATTCACCATCAATCAGGCCAAGCTGTTCGAGGCGCTTGAGAATCGGGTAGATTGCGCCGGGGCTGGCACTCCACCGATGCACGCCCGTTTCCAATGTGCTGATGATGCTATAGCCCGACTGCGGCTCGACGGAGATAAACCCCAAGACCACATATTCGAGGGTGGTCAGTTCGCGCTCCAATTTGATTTTTGTCATATCCCTGCCTAAAATGACTGCCAGCTAGATTGGGCTTTTGGGCTTGTCCGGTAAATCAACCGACACAGTGTTTATGAAACATCCTGAACAAGTGGCCGACGTAGGGACGCAACATGTTGCGTCTCTACCCAAAGCAGGGTAACTTCGCTTTCAAACCCCGGCACCCATGCCTTTTCCCGAATTCCCTGACAAGCCTTAAAGCCGCCGTGCTGAGTCTAGTTTGAAGGACGGATCAATCAACCTGAAACCCCTTTAGTACCAATGGTCTATACACTATCTTACGAATCGTACTATACTGAGATTACGAAACGTAATATGTCACTAAAGACATATATCAGAACGTAGTATATCACAAGTGAGCTATGGGACACAAACTTGCCTTCGATTTTGGTACGACCAACAGCCTGATTGCCCACTGGGACAGCGATAAAGCCGCGCTGGTGCATCTGCCTGATTTGAGCCTTGCGCCGGATGCGATTGTGCCGTCATTGGTTTACGTGGGGCAGGGGGCAGCATTGGACAGCACGCCGATGGGGGCACAGGTCATCGCGGCGGGGTTGCATCAACGGCCTGATCACCGTCTGTTTCGCAATTTTAAACGGGGCATCGTCGTCCGGCCCGCACCTGAACCGCGCTTTCTGGACAATCAACTCTGGTCGGATAAGGCCATTGGTACCGCGTTTATCCAGCGTGTTTTAGGGAATGTGCCTTTCCCTAAACATGAGATTGACGAAATCGTGCTGACCGTGCCCGTCATCGCCTTTCAGGAATACTTGGACTGGCTGCGGCAGACGGTCAAAGAGGGGGTCAATGGCCTGCCTCTCGAAAAAATCCGTGTGGTGGATGAATCTACAGCGGCGGCGCTAGGATATGCCGTCACTGAGCCGGATGCGCTGGTATTGGTGTTCGATTTCGGCGGCGGCACACTCGATGTCTCGCTGGTGCAATTGCCCAAAGACAAAGCCAGTACAGGCGGATGGCTGAGCCGATTGCGACGCGGCGGTGAGGCCAAACTCATCGCCAAAGCAGGTGGGGCGCTTGGTGGCAGCGATGTTGACCGCTGGATTGCCGCAAGTATTTTGCGCGAATTGGACTTGGATGAAACCGCCGAAGGGTATCAAAGCCTCTTAACGGCCTGCGAGAGTGCCAAAATTGCCCTGTCCGAAAGCGAATCGGCCTCGATGCAATTTACGTTGGCGGGGGTCGAACATCAACACACCCTCACACGACGCGATTTGGAAAGCGTGCTGATCGAAAATGGCATGGATGCGGCGGTGAGTCGGGTTTTGGAACGCACCCTATACACCGCCCGTCAGCAGGAAATTTTCGCCGAACACCTCAAAGACGTATTGATGGTGGGGGGCATGTCGCTGATGCCGGCTGTCCAAGCCATTTTGCGGCGCTATTTTCCGAATGCGACCCTGCATACAGGCAAGGTGTTTACCGCCATCGTTGAAGGGGCGCTGCAAATCGCGGTGGGGTCGGGCATTGATGACACGCTGATTCACAGCTATGGCCTGCGGCATCTGGAAAACGGCCTGCATCGTTATGACGAAATTTTGCCTGCCGGACTCAAAATTCCGACTACGCGCCCGATTGAGCTATTTTTAGGCGCGGCCCATCCTGAACAAGCCCAAGTGGAATTAGTTATTGGCGAGATTGACCCCGAACAATCGGCAGGTGTGACCATCCATGTGCAGGACGGCGAATTGGTGGCGCGGGTGGAGGAATTGGCGGTGGTGGCGCTGGATCATCCCATCAGCATCGCGCTGAAACCAATCGGGCAGGTGGGTGAGGAGCGACTCAAAGCGGCGTTTGCGGTGGATGCGGAACGGCGGTTGCACGTCACTGTGACTGATTTGCAGCGCCGCAAGGTGATGGTGAAAGATCAGGTGTTAGGCTTGGTGCGCTGATAACCCCATCCCAAACCCTTCCCCTAACAAAGGGAAGGGCTTTAATACAAGGCATTCTCCCCTCCCTATGCTTGGGGTGGGGTCGGTTTTAGGATTTTGAAAGTTTAGGCTATCAGTCGGTGGGCAAAAAAATAGAAATGATCTTTCAAAAGGAGCGTGCAAAAATGACGACAGGTTCTGAACCCATGTTGATGCGGCGTGACCGGGGACGGGCGTGGCGACTTTCTCCACGACGACTGGCGACCCTGTTGACCAATCTGCCCCCCGGCGCGATTTCGTTGGAGGCGGCGGCGGAAATGTTGCAGCACGAAAATTTCAATCTGCGTTATCATGCCGCGACCATGCTCAGTCAGCGGGGGGATCGGGAGGCGCGGCTGATTATGGAGCAGGCATTGAACCACCCCGATGCGCCTGTCCGAACCAGTGTCGCCCGTCATCTGGATGGCTTCTCGTGGTTTGTAGCCGAGCCGATGCTGCGCCAAACCTTGCAAGATGCCGATGCCCGTGTGCGCGAAGGGGCGGTCTATACTCTGTGTAATATCGGCAGCGCCCCGGCTTTGCAACTGCTGAGTGAGGTGCTGGTGGATGAAGACGATGATGTGTTGCAAGCGGCGGCGATTGGTCTCCGCAAACGCACCACGCCCGATGCCGTGCCCGTTTTGGAATTGACCCTCAACGCGATTGACCCGATGGTGCGCGGACGGGCATTGGAATCGTTGGGGGCGAATCAGACCCATGAAGCGGCGGCAATCGTGCGCAAGGCCTTATTAAACGACCCCGACCCCGATGTGCAATACGACGCCATGCAAAGTTTGGTGGAATTGCTGTCGGATGCGATTTTGGGCGAGGTCGCCGATTTGATTCAGCAGAGCAGCGGCCTCTATCGCCATGCCCGATTGCGCGGCTTGCTCCACGCCTGCAATTATGTGGGGGTCAGTATCGAAACCAGCCCGCATTGCGAAAAAATCTTGGCGGCCCTTGCCGATTGCAGCCATGATGAATCGGAGAGGGTACGGTTGCAAACGACGTATCTGCTGGCATGGATTAAGCACCCCCGCGCTACCGAGATTTTGGAGCAGTCCGTCGCCGCCGAAGGGGATGAGGTCTTAAAGGCCCAGATGATGAGTATCGGGGTGAGTTTGGGGGCGATTGCGATAGGTTGAATCACGCACCCAGCTTATAATACTATTGCGATAGGGTTCTCTACTGAGCCTGAAGGAATTTCTCATGAGGTATAAAATGCAAATAGATGCACCAATAATCCCTAACCAATCATTAGGCGGATTCGAGCTACGAACTCCTTTGATTGACATCCAAAATCAAATCGAAGTTTTGGGCGGAACTATGATTGGAAATTATAATCTCGCAACACCTTTTGGAGCTTGTTACCTTGTTGGAGATAAATTAATGGAAATAGGAGTTGATGTACGAAATGGAAAAATCTATAACATAACTGCTTGCTCAGGATATAGGGGGCGATTGCTTGATAAAATAATTATTGGGATGAAAGTAAAAGAAGTCTCTGCCCTAATACCAAGTATCTATTATGATGAGAGCAGAGATATTTTACAATCAAACGAATATCCTGGTTTGGCTATGAATGTGGGGGAAACTGATCCACCGCTACATTTGTTACCTGATATGAAGATAACTTCAATTAGTGTATATGCTAATGAGATTACCACATATGATGGATCTAAAGGTTTATGGTAATTCATGTGGCCGCCATCCCCAAAAATCGAGCATCAGGCGATAGGCATAAAAATCGTAGCGTATCCGGTAGGCGTCTGGCAAATATCGGGGTGAGTTTGGGGGCGATTGCGGTGGGTTGAATCGCGCACCCGGCCCGTAACAGGTCGCTACGCCGCCATAGAATCAAGTTTGGCTTTGTTTGAGTTTTCCTCTAGCCACTTGGCCTACTGGAAAATCATGTTCTCTTTGATTCGATTTTCGGTAGGGGGTTATTGTGGGATTCTAATGACATTCATCAAGAGAAATATCTGAGAAGAATTTGAAACTACCTTCAATGGTTGTAATTGAACTATGTTCCCTTCTAGGATAAAAAGAGGCTGAAAAGTTGCCTTCTACATATCGTTGAGAGTCTTGTGGCATAGACTCCAGTGTAATTTGGCCCGAAATAAACCTTTCCTTTGAGTGCCAAAGTGTTTTATTCCCAATTCGAAGCCAAGCTGTAATCAAATATGATTCTCCAACTTGGGAATCCTGAGAAAACGGAAAACTCCCAGCTTGGGCATCTACGGGCAAACTAAGAAATACACTTCTGTCCCCTTTTCCTTCATCAAGGGTAATTTGAACGAATGGTTTTGAACCGGATTTTTGTACACAATCAAAAAACCCTTTCCCTCGAAACTCTTCACTTCTACCGGAATCATCGTAGGAAATATAAAAATCCTTAGCAAACCTAGAATCAAAAAACCCTAACATAGGTATCATAAAGAAATATATGAAAGCGGCAATTAAAACGCCAATGATCATGCCTGTCAAAATCTTGGCATGTGATTGCATGATAACCATCCCCAAAAATCGAGCCGATGAAAATCGAGTATCAAGCGATGGGCACAAAATCCCTATCATCGCTAACGGGGCAGCAAAAACCGTAGCGCAGCCGGTAGGCGTCTGGCCCATTCATTTTCGCGGTGCATCGCGCCCTCGTCCTCGATATACAGCAGGGTTTCGGGTTCAAGATAGCCATACTCCAATAAGGCCGCCCGGATATGACGCACGCCATTGAGGTAGGCCAAATCGAGCTTGCCCATTTTGTCGAGGTCGTCCGGTGAAATCGTATAGGCAAGGGTCGGGCCTTCGCGTGTACCGACATCCAGATAGATTTTGCCGTGTCCGGTGGCGCTTTCGTCAATGGTGTTCAAGATTCCAGAATTACCAAACCAAAAGGCCGTGCTGAATGCGCCACAGAAACCAAACACCGCCGGGTAAAACAGAAATCCATAGAGACTAATCAGGCCACCCATTGACGACCCGGCAATCCCGGTGTGGGCGACATCCGGTTGGGTGTGGAAGGTGCTATCTATCAACGGCTTGACGGTTTCGGTGATAAATCGGATATAGGCATCACCACTACCGGGGGGGTAGGGGTTATATTCACTGCGCCGCAACTCACCTTGATTTGGTAGGCCGACGACAATCGCCGCGTAGCCCTCCGAAGCAAGCGCCTGCATGGTTTCGTCCACCCGCCATTCGCCCGCATAGCTGGTGCGCTCATCAAATAGATTCTGGCCGTCGTGCATATACACCACTGGATACCGCTGGTCGCTGGTGGCATAGCCATCGGGTAGCCAGACGAGCACATTACGCCGATTATCCAATTGGGGGCTATGCAGGTCGGGATAGAACCGCAGATCACCGACGACGGTATGATTTTCGACGTTATAGGGTTGCCATTCACTCATAAAATGGGCCTTTGCTGTTTAGGCGGATATGGCCCAATTGTACCGCTTTTAGGCCCGCAGCAGCAGTAAGTTAGCGAAGGCCAGCGCCAGAATCAGCAGGGCCAGCGTAAATATGAGTTTATGGCGGTTGGTGAACGGGCGACTTTGAATCATCTCAAAATCCTCTTGGTGGTGGTCTCTAATATCTCTACGTATTTTCGGCAAAAAAGGTTTGGCGGGGTGAGCCAACGGCGGTTTTCCGTCACCCACCCGTCTATTATTTAAGTCGTCAGCAACGCCAAATCGGAGTTGACCATCAAATGAATCAGTTCTTCAAACGAGGTGCGCGGCTGCCAACCGAGTTCGCGTTTGGCCCGACTGTAATCCCCACGTGAGGCCGCGATTTCGGTGGGGCGCATAAACCGCTGATCGCACTCGATATGATCTTCCCAATTCAGGCCGACCTGCTCAAAGGCCACCCGGCACAAATCGCGCACGGTGTAGATGGTGTTCGTGCCGATGACATAATCACGCGGTTGGTCTTGTTGTAGCATCAGCCACATGGCCTCGACATATTCTTTGGCATAACCCCAATCGCGCACGGCGTCCAGATTGCCGATTTTCAATTTGCCATTTTGCACCAGCGGTTCACCCAATTCGTTGAGTGGGGGGTTTTTGATGCCCAGTTTGATGCAGGCTGCCGCCATTGTCACCTTGCGCGTCACAAAATGCAGGCTGCGACGTTCGCTCTCGTGGTTGAACAAAATGCCGCCGCACGCAAACAGGCCATACGATTCGCGGTAGTTCATGGTCATCAGGTGGGCATATTGTTTGGCGATGCCATAGGGGTTGTTGGCGGAAAAGGGGGTATCTTCGTCACAAACTTCATAGGGCACACCGCCAAAAATCTCGCGGCTAGTGGCCTGATAAAATCGGGCATCGGGTTTGTGGCGTAGCACGGCCTCCAACATGCGCACGACCCCGACGGCGGTAATCTCAGCGGTCACAATCGGCTGCGTCCAGCTATCAGCAGGGACGGATTGGGCCGCGATGTTGTACACCTCGTCGGGTTGATATTTCTGGACGAGCGAACACAACCGATCGCCGTCCATTAAATCGCCATATTCGAGGGTGATTTTGCCGATGAGGTGGTCAATATTCGGATAGCGGTAGTTGGTCGAACGTCGCGCCAAGCCCACCACGCGGTAGCCTTTTTCGAGCAGTAAATCTGCCAGATAGGAGCCGTCCTGCCCGGTGATGCCGGTTACAAGGGCCGTTTTTTGGGGTGCCATAGATGCCTCTCTTGGATAAACCTGAAATGTGTGTGGTCAGAAATCCAATCTGGCGGGATTGTAAACAGGGCGACTCGATTTGCCGAGAGGCGCGACGGTCAAACGTAAGATGGGTAGGGAGGGCGACTGATGATCGCCGATTGGCCGTTGCGTTGTTTGACACGGGGCTAAAGCCGCCGTGCTGAATCTAGATCAGAATGCGGGTCATTGTTTCATCCGATAAATAATGGTGTAACCCTTGTCCCCATCCCCTAGCCCCTTCGCCATCGCAATGAGGAAGGGGAAGGGCTTGGATAAAGGCTTTTTCTCCCCTCCCTAATGCTTTGGGGAGGCGTTGGGGTGGGGATGTTTTTCCGCATCATTTACCGGATGAAACAATAAGCCAGCACACACAACGTGATTTATCACCATCCCCCACCCGTCGAATTGATGACCTGCCCGGTGATCCAGCGGGCCTCATCGGTACACAGCCACGCGATCAATCGCGCGGCGTCATCGGGTTGACCCCAACGGCCCTGTGGCGAATGGGCTTTGACGGCCTCATACAACGCGGCATCGGCATAACCCGTATCCGTCGCGCCGGGGTTGACCGTGTTGACCGTAATCCCGCGCCGCACCAGATAATCGGATAGGCTGAGGGTTAGTTGATGAATCGCCCCTTTCGACGCGATGTACGCCAATTCACCCGACATCGGCCCCAAGTGTTGGCCGGAGGTCATCATAATGACCCGCCCGCCCGAATTTTTCTGAAATTGCGCCGCGAACGCCTTGACCAACAACAGCGTGCCACGTACATTGGCCTGAAGATGGGCGTCAATGTGTTCGGCGGTCAAGTCCTCTAAAGTCCCCATGAGGCTGTAGGCATGGTTGGCGACCAGCATGTCCACATGCCCGAAGGCTTGCACCGCCGCCGCTACGACCTGTTCCGCCGCATGGGGGTCAAGAAAATCGGCCTCCAGATGTTCGACACGCGGGCCGATTTTTCGCAGTTCTGCCAGCACATTTTCGATATTATCCGCGCCCCATGCCATTTGGGCGTCGTAGCGGGTGAGCGATTGCACTAACACATCCGCCCCCATTTCGAGCAGGCGTTTGGCGATGGCGTAGCCAATCCCGATGCGACGGCTGACCCCCGTCACGATGGCGACCCGTTCGGTTAACATTACTGCGCGACCCCGCTCGCCCGTACCGTCGCCCATGTATTGACATCTTGAATGCCTTCCGGGTCGAAAGGATTACCGGGTGGGGCAGACAGGGCATGTTGATTTAATCGGATACGTTCGCGCAGTTGCAGTCCCAGCGTTTTGAGTATCCCGCCGATTTCGTTGAAATTATCCGCCGCCACCTGTTTTTCGAGGGTGGTCTGGAAACGGCGAAAATCGAGGCCGGGGTATTGGGCGACCACATCACGTGAGGCATCCCGCAGCGCATCATTGATAAACAAATCGGCGGAACGGGTAGCCCAATCCAGCGCCCACCATTTGGTGACCGGGTTGGCGGCTTTGCGATAGGCTTCCTCCGGCAAAAAACCTGTGCCGAACGAAAACAGGGTGACGTTGTTGGGATCAACCTGCTGATCGGCGTAAGGGTGCATCAATTCACGCGCCACGACCTCCGCCGGATTGCCAAAATTGCCGACCCCGCCATCCACCAAAAAGCGTTTGCCGTCGCCCGTTGGCACCGAGATGGGATCCCAGAAAGTTGGAATACAGGACGAGGCCAAGACCGCCTCGACCAATTTCATGTCGGCAAATTCATCGGTGCTGGTGGTTTTAATGAAGCGGGTTTGACGCGCCGCCACTTCGACGGCTGTCATTACGATACGCGGCTGATGGGGTTTGCCACTGAGAAATTGACCGAGTTCGCGCACTGTTGGGTGAGTGTTGGGGGCAGGGTGCTTGGCAAGCTGGCGCAGCATTACGTCGCGCAGGGGGTCGAATGAATAGCGGGCCGGCAGAAGCATGTAGAGGAAAAATTCGCCAATATCGAGGGGCAGCTTATCCAAAAAGCGCACCAAGCCAATCGGCAGATGCAGCCGACTTAGCAGGGGGATGGTCGCGCCGAAGGGCCGAAACCGACCGCCTTTGGAAAAGACCTGCTGGCCCAACTGCTCATATAAATCTAGGATTTCTTGACCGGTCATGCCAATCGCCAATGACGCCGCGATGACCGCACCGGTGCTGGTTCCGGCGATGACCTTGACACGCGGGTCGTTAATGAGTGGGCGTGTTCCCAATTGATCTTCGAGTTCAATCAGGCCGTGCGCCACAATCGCCCCTTTGACGCCACCGCCATCTACCGCAATGCCAATATTGTCACGGACAGGTGCAAACGAATTGTTGGTCATACCCCTGAACTCCCTTATATAATGCGGTTAAAGTAGTTCTATTGTATCCGTTCTAAGATTTCTTTGCGGTCATCCTCAGTCATGGAAAATTCACTGCTGCAAATGAGGCCGAGGGAATCACATTGATATAAAATCTGCTTTTCAATGGTCACGTTCCATTTTTCGCCAAAATCAGCCAGATAAAAGACATGTTCTTCGTAACGTGTGCTGCCACGATGCCGCATGGTGTAAATAGGGTAAGACGAAAGTGGCCCTGCTGCCAGAATTAAATCAAAGGCAGCTATCATAGCCACAAGCCCTATGAGAAGAAATCTTTTTTGATAGGCGACGATTCCGACCAACAGTACCGATACAGGGGCTAGATACAGGAGAATACTCAATGTGCTGCTATGGAACAAATACCAGAGATAAAAAATGGATGTTCCCGTATAGCCCCTATATGTGTGATGCAATAGAGTGATTTGCACCATGAAAATACTATGTGAAATGCTGTAGAGGCCAACCACCAAAAGCAAGAACATGAGCAGTAATCGTCGTCGCTTCTGAATTTGGGTCTGCATGATCAAATCAGCACCAAGATAATCAGCAGCGCGTAAACCGCCGCGACTCCCCGCGAAAAATTGAGCATTGTTTTGGACGATTGACCCGCTTCGGTGTACCCTGTGCTCGTCAAAAACCGCTGTTTGACCAACTCGCCCATGATATAGGCCAGCCCGAACAAAATCACATAGATTTCTTGGTCGGGTTGGCGCAATAAGCCAATCAACAGGGCCGCGTGTCCAAGAAAATTGAACACGGCAAACGCCATCGAAATGACTTCTTTTTGGATATAGCGAAAAAACAGCGGAGCGACAAAGCCGAGTGTCAATAATCCCAAGAGGATGACAGCGGCGAGATGGGGATTATCCCCGATGATGAATTTATCTGCGCCGAGGCTGTCTACCAATGCGACGAACCCGACCAACATCCCAAGCCCTTTGATGGCCGTTTCCAGCCAGCCCAATAGACCCCAGTTCGCCACATGCCAATTGTTCGATGTCGCTGCCTGCATGATTGCCCCCTCTGCTGCTGATTGAATTTATCGGACAGATTCGATCAAGGTTTTGAGCGACTCCACATCGGCGACCCACCACGCAATCGAATCGGCTTGACCTTGCTCATTAGTAAAATTGAGTTTGATTAGTGGACTGCCAATACCTTTGCCCATGTGTTTATCTGGCGTCTCGATTGATTGGATGCTGCTCAACGGGATGTGAAATTCGGCTTTGGGCAGATAGCGTTCAAAATAAACCTCGCTGTCCGTCACCACCATCATGCCCATCCCACCGATTTGCCCCACGCCTTTGGATTCTTGCCCAAACAGACTGGCATCGGTAATGATGGTTTTGGCATCCGGGAAACGTTCTCGGGCGGCGGCTTCGCTTTGTTGGCTTATGCTGGCGGGTGGGGTGGAGGGCTGGCGCAAGCTCTCAATGGTCTGTATCACCTCTGCAACATCCCGCACCCACCAAGCGACCGTATCTATGCGGCCTTCGGGATTGACATAACGAATTTTGAGTAGCGGCCTGCCGACGGTTTTGCCCAAATGGGATTTCGCCGTTTCCACCGCTTGCATCGTGCCGAATGGGATATGCCATTCCCTGTTGGTCACCAACTGCTGAAAATAAAGTTCGCTAGTGGTAATAACCATGACCCCGTTGCCGCGTAGTTGGGTCACGCCTTTGGATTCTTGCCCAAAAAAATTCGCCATCGGCACAATCAGTTTGGTATTCGGAAATCGCTCGGCAATGAGGGCGGCACGTTTTCGGGTGATGCGTCCAAGCATCCCAAAGACGATGAATAATGTGACCCCGACAGCGATTCCAACGATTACTACAATGATGATTGCATCCATAGCCCTTATCGCCTTTCTTTCAATTGATCAAGAACAGTGGCACGTTCGTCCATGTCCATTGCGAATTCGGCGGTACAAATGATTCCAAATTGGTCACATTGGTACAATATATCCTCTGTTTTGCTCCAACGACTGAGTTCCGCAAAGTGGTAGATATGTCCCTCATATTTTATGCTGGCTTGATGCCTCAATTCTCCGGTGCTTGAACCACTACCTATCAAAAATGGGGCAAAACTTACCAAACACCCAAATACAAGCACCAACTGTATCCAGCTAGATCGTGAGCTTGCCATAAAATAGGTGGGAGAGGTGGCTTTTACTTCACGCCATATCACCATGATGATAGGTAGCGAAAATAGAAACGGTAGAATAATGAGAGTTGGAAACATCAGCCGAGGATAATAGACATACCAATAGTACACCATTGGGCCAGTCGGATACCCATTTCCACGCGACGCAATGAGCATATAGAGCCAATACCCCAAGTTCGCTAGGGCGCACCCGTTGGTTATTAGCAGGGCTAGAATAAGTCGTTTCTTCATTTGGCCTTAATGGGAAAGTATACTCTAAATTCCGACCCGACGCCTTCTTCACTTTCGACTTCGATTCTACCGCCGTGCAGTTCGACGATTTTTTTGACGATCGGCAGACCCAAGCCTGTGCCAGCCGTTTTTCGACGGGCCGATGGCGTGCGATAGAAGCGGTCAAAAATTCGACCGAGTTCGGTTGGCGAAATGCCGATACCGGTATCCTTGACGGAAAAAATGACTTCGCCATGCTGCCGGTTGGCCTGCACATGCACCTGTCCACCATCCGGCGTATAGGCAAGGGCATTGGCGACCAAATTGACGATGACGCGCTCAATAGACTGGGAATCGCCCATAATCATTGGGAGGCCATCCGGCAAATCCGCCGTTAATTGGATTTGTTTTTGCCCAGCCAACAACTGCTGTCCCTGTACAATTTGATGAACTAGCGGTAGCAGTTGGACGGGGGCGGAATCCATGAGTTCAGCTTCGCGGTCGAGTTGCGAAATCGTCAACAAGTCTTTGACCAGTGCGTCTAACCGTTTGACCTGATACTCTAAGACGGGCAGGCGCTGTTCAATCTGGTCGGGCGAAAGACGCAACATA